>JADHUM010000070.1 GCA_016784545.1 Candidatus Neomarinimicrobiota bacterium | reverse complement strand
CAGGGCTGGGTCTTTATCGCGAAGTGGTCTTGATGACAATTGAAGGTGCTAGACTTATTCAGCTCTGATGCAATGTGTGGAATCTCTTTCACTATGGAGAATATTTCTTAAAATTCTTCATGGCGCAAGTCTAATGGAGTAGGTCGAAGACCGACGAAGCGATCTCAGTCTATCCGTTTGACAAGGGGTCGGAGATTGCCGCGGTCGTTACCCTCCCTCGCAATGATAAATAAGAGTTACCTCAATATGCTAAGTCGCTGCACCTGTGTCGTTGAGGGGGTTACCAAACGGACTAAATAAATCCCGCTGGGTAATTCGGTGCCATTGACGCTGGTACCCTCCCATTGAATCTGGTGACTACCAAGAGCATAATCAGCATTCACCAACGTCGTGATATATTTGCCCCGAATGTCAAAAACATCGATGGTAGCATGACTCGAGTCGAACATATGGAAGGTAATCATGGTTCCAGCATTGAATGGATTGGGATAAATCTGGATCAATTTTGGTGTTTGGGGGTGAAAATGGTCCACCACAGATACCCAGGGATCTGAGATATGGCTGCCTGGTGTGCCAGGACTCCCATTTGCTGGAGAATCCGTGCCTAATCCTGTAATCGTCCACTCCTCCGCCGAGTAACTGGCACCACTATTGAGGATATTGGGTAATCTTTGAGCAAAGCTATTCTCATACCAGGTTGAGCTCACACCCGCCAGCCCAAAAGCATCTATATACTGTCCACTGGCCGAGTGGAGTTGGTAAACATCGTTGCCATTCCCGTTGATGGCACTGGATACCTGATTAGCAGCAGCATAACCAGCGCCTGCCATGCCAGCAGCTGAATTTGCCATCACCCATGAAGCATGTGCATCCAATATCGTGCTGGCTGGAATTTGCATGACCGAGGCTGCATCTCCCCCATTGCTACCCCGCCAAATCTGGAAACCCCCGATAGCAATGGACGCGTCGGTAACATTGGTAATCTCTAGAAATTTTGGCTGTCCGCCACTACGATTGCCATCCATGACTTCACTGATAATCAAGCCAGGTACTGCTGAGATCTGATCATTGGGCAAGATGGATAAAACAAAACTATCATTTCCGCCTGCAGAAGCAGAGTCACCACCAGTCACATTGGAAATACTAAAAATAAAGGTCTCTTCTAGCTCAACTTCGGCATCATCATTTATGAGGATCTCAAGAGACTGTAATTCCGAACTTCCACCAGGAAAAATGATGGAGGTCTGGGTGAAAGCAATGAGATCATTGAGGCTTCCTGTTCCTCCAGTCAAACTGACCTCGCATTGGGTCGCCACCAGCGGATCAGCATTTATGATGGATAGTTCAAGTGTGACTGAGCCACTGCTCTCCTCAATACTGAGACTATTACCGGCAAAATCGATTCTTGTATTACTGGATAGTTGAGGACTGAAAATGGAATCCACCCATTGGGGGTGATCAATAAAAGGATTTCGGTTTCCCTGGTAACTATAAGCCACTTCATTGCGGTTTTGCTCGAAGGTATCCACGGGATCCTGGAGATGCCATTGAATCAGGGTAGACAGTTTCCCGAAAAGAGGCTCCCCTGGCGGATCGCCTATATCCACACCTGCATAATCCACCAGCTCAAGATCATAAAGGGAGTTGTCTGAGTGGTAGCCTGGATCATAGCGCACCACCATATAGAACATCATTCTCGCGATGTCACCCTTAACTGCATCACGAGGCTCCCAGCTATCTCCATCATAGGAGCATTCGGTGGCTTCCACATGGGCTGCACCACCATTGTCAAAATCGAGATTGCTGCGACTGGAATTTACACTTTCATCGGCAGGACGGAGATGATGGATGTCGGTGTACGCCGTATCTATTTCATCAGGGAAACCATGGGATTTTGACCAGACATGCTCGCGATTCCAACGATTGCTCCCAGTGGAGCTACTTTCACCACTATTTTCAGTTTTTGCTTGAGATCTTCCTGTATAGATTAATATCACATTGTCAGTATTATTTGGATCTTCATCGGTTTCCTTAAGGATATCCCAGACATCGGTTGATGTGGATGTGTAAGGATATTTCACATGATCACTGATGATGTCATGGAGGGCAGTCTTAAGTTCAGAACCACTTAAATCTTGAGCGGGGTCGTAATAACCAGTGGGAATCTGTGAAAAGATCAGAATTGGAAGAAGTAATAAGAACAGCGAGAGTTGTTTCTGGCCAATCATGAATTATACCCCTTCTTTTTTATCAGGCAATAGGTTAGCTGCTACCCGAACAATTGTTAGGGCTCAATATAATTAAAAAGCAGGCAATAGCCTGCTTCCTAACAAACGATCGTAAGATTCTGTGGGTTTATCTGAGAAGTGTGATACGCTGAAAAAGAGACTCCAAAGAATTGCTCAGTTTCACCAGATAAATCCCTGAAGGTTGAGGCTCACCGCTCTGGTTGGTCCCATCCCAGGTCACCGAATAGGTTCCAGCTGCAACATTCTTCTGCAATGGTGTAGCGATCAATTCTCCCTGAATGTCATAAACTTGAATCTGGATGAATTCCGCATCCTTAATTATCTGAAAGCTTAGAGTGACTTCAGGATTAAATGGATTTGGGTAGGCTGGAGACAATGTCAGATTGACTGGAATGACCTGGGCTATTTCATCGATTGAGACGGGGTCATATTGCGTTACCGTGAAGTCGTCAATAATAAGATGTCCTGATTGATTGTCATTCAGGATACGGACTCGCACTGAGCTCGAAGTATCATTCAAGGCGGCTGAGAATAGTGTATATGCACTACCCACATTGTAGCTGTAGGTACCGAGCAATTCAAAGGCAGCTCCATTATCGGATTTTTGCAGTTGAAATTCATCAGTTGCTGTACCATTACGTTGATAATAGTAGAAGGAAACTGTACCTAATGTATTCACAGCAGGGGTTGTAATATGAGCCCCTCGCGTATCATCATTGACGGCAATTGTATAGCTCCCGTTATAAGGAGGATCGCCCAGGGTATAGTTTCCGGCCTGGTAAACATTCCATGTGCCACTGGAGAGCGCGATATCACCATCAAAATAAGAACTTCCGCTTCCGGTCCAGGTTTCAAAGTCCTCCATAAAGTGGGTGACAGTAGTGTCGCCACTACTCAAGGTGGTAAACGAGTGACTAGAGGAATCTGATTCACCTGTGCTATTGTAGCAACTCACTGAATAATAATAGGTCTGGAGGGGTGAAAGATCTTCCACAATCACAAAAGTGGCACCTGATGGAAGGATTTCTAAGCGCAGCCCACTTTGATATAAATAGTACCCATCTTCATTGTCGGCATTATCAGTCCAATTGAGTTCAGCACTGCTATCTGTGATATTACTGGCCTGCAAATTGGATGGCGCCAATGGCAAGACAGGTGGGTCACCCCAGATGAGATCTACATAATTTGGATGATCTACGAAAGGATTCCGATTGTATTGGACATGATTATAAATGTCATTATTTCTATCGATCTCTTTCTGGCTCACAGGATCTTCAACATGCCATTCCATCATCATATCCAGGGCCCATTGTTCAAGTTGGGCACCATTGACCATGGGACTGCCTGGCCAACTGCTGTCCTCATTTAAATATCGGGTGGACATATAGAAGTAGATCCGTGCAAAATCACCCTTATAGGCATCGATGGGCTCAAAAACAGTTCCTGAATATCCGGGATATGTATTAGGTCCCTTTTTGCTGCCATTTTGGGAGATCCAGGTAGCGCTAAGGCTGTCGACTTCACCATAGGGATAATTTCCACGTTGTCCATTTACATAGCCATCACTGGGCACCACATGAAAGATATCTGTATTCATTGGAGCTACATCGTTAAACCAACTTTTGGGCCAGGAATGTTCACGATTGTAGCAACTTCCTTCGCCACTGTAATTGCCGCATTGATCGCTAACAAATGTGAATTCATAGGGTTGCTCGCCATCTGGAACATGGGAGTACATATCCCAGACTTTACCGTTCGGTTTGACATCGGTGGTTTGATAATGGGTCCAGAGAGAGCTGTAACTGACGACTGTGTGACCATCAATAATGTCATGTAGTGCTTGTTGGAGGGGTGTGCCTAACAGTCCTGAGGCATTATCGTAGTAACCAGCGGGAATTTGAGCCCAGAGGGTTGTGGAGAGGAGTGTGAGAGTGATAAGTATGTGTTTCATATCTAGTCCTATTATATGGACGGCCAAGATAGTCCTACCTAAGGCTTATGGAAGTGAGGATTGTCAATTGTGGGACGAGGTATCACCCGACTGAAGTCGGGTGATAGAGAGAAGAGGATAGGCCTGGACTCCTTGGTATAAGATCTGTGGTATCACCTGACTGAAGTCAGGTGGTAGTGATATGTGCAGATACTGCTGGGCCCTCTGCGGTGCCACCCGATAGAAATCGGGTGATAAGAATAAGTGGGTAGGCCAGGGGTCTCAGGTATAGGATCTGTGGGATCACCTGACTGAAGTCAGGTGGTAGTGATATGTGCTGATACTTCTGGGCTCTCTGGTGGTGCCTTCACATTACCACCCGAATTCATTCGGGTGGTATAGAATACCTATGATATAACAAGCGTACCGTTTCAACGGTTCGCTGCATCGACTTGGTGCTTCTGCAGAAACTCATTGAATTCATCGGTGAATGCCCTCACCTGATGGTGTTTTTCCTGATTAGAGATATACTGAATGACCCTGTGAATGTGGGATTCACTCACTGAGAAGGCACCGTAGCCTCTTCCCCAGGAGAATTTGGTTTTGAGCGATTCTTGTCGATTTAGCCATCGAGAAGATGCTCCCTTGAGCAATTTAACAGTGCTGGCAACACTTTGAGTTGGTTCCAAATCTATGAGAAGGTGAATATGGTCAGTATTTACATATGCATTTATGAGCCGTATGGAATGACTAGTGGCATAGCTCCGTAAATAATCATTCAATTCAATCCGAAGAGGTCGAGGGATTAAGCGCTCCCTCTTATGGGTTGACCAGACGATGTGGGTGAGGAGGCGTGTTCTTGAGTGTATTGACATTTTCCTTTCCTTTCTGGGATGGGTATGGGGTACGCTATAGATCTGTCACCTGACTGAAGTCAGGTGGTAGCGAGATGGCTATTGGGTATGCTAGCGCACCCGATTGAAATCGGGTGTTACTGAGATCTACTGGATGATGGTGAATATTTGAGAATGGGAGATATTTGGACCAGCTGCTTTTGCGATATAGATACCTGATGGGACAGGAATTTCATCGGTGTCCAGCCCATCCCATGGCAATTCCACCATAGTGGTAAGCGGTGTTCCGGAAAATACATTTTTCACGAATTCTCCCTTGAGGTTCAGAATATCTACCCTTAGAAGCTGAATTTCATTTTCAGTTCCAACAACGAGATGGATACCTGAATTTGATGGATTCGGGTATGTCGTGATAGTAAATCCCTGACTCTCCTGGGTATCCATGACGCTAACAATAATCTCGCTATGCTGTGTCACATTCCCTCGATAATCCACATCAGACAATCTGTAGCTGTAGGTTTCACCGACTATTACCTGCCTGTCTATATAGGAGTAGTCATGCTGAGTTGATGTGGAACCCTGGCCCAGAAGATCAGGATTTGTGGTAAAAGAGACAATCTCATACCACTCTTCGACAAGCTCAGAGTTCGGTCCGTGAGTTTGTATTAGGCATCGATCAATGATGAAGCCCTGATTTTCGATCTCAGAATCTGTGGTCCAGTTAAGCCTCACTTCACCATTTTTTGAGGTCGCAAACCAACGAGACAATTCGACAGGAAGTGACTGATCCACCCAATTTGAGTTATCATCCCCATTGGCCTCTCCAGGGGTACCTGAACTGGAGCTGGCCGTAACCCAATTGATGTCATCAACTACACCTCCCACAGTATTACCCGTATAATACTTTACCTTAGCCGAACCCGGGCTGGAAACTGTTGCCGTGGGATGGGTAACTGCCATGTCATGTATTATTTGATCACTGGCATTTCTGATGGCCGGTGCATCGTCTCCGTCTGAATTAGCAAATGCACCTGAAGTTCCTCCCCAGGGACCTGTATCGATCAAGAAGCTGGAATTATTCACCCCTATTAGAACCGATTTATCGCTAAAAGTTGTGTCCTCACCACCTGTAGCTATAATGGTTTCATCTACATCACCACTGTTGTAGATGACAACAATAGTTCCACTGGCAATATTGCTCCACTCTGAGTGAGTGGAGAATTCAGCAATGGAGTGCCAGACCCCATCATCAAAGTCCCCCAGTTCCCACCCTCTCAAATCCACACCCTCATCTACAATTAAAAGCTCCACCCATTCTTTCCCGCCATCAGAGCCCTGTGACATCTCATTGATAATCACACTCTGGGACCACACATATTCATGTGTCCAGAGCATGGCCAATAGCACAATTAGAAATCGTTGCATACTGATTCCTCCAAAATTGATTAGTTGGAATATCTGATGAATATCAGATTATGTATAACCGTATATAAGGGGGTGGTTTGCTACCTATTTGGCTAGGGGTAAAATCGAATAGAAGTGGTGAGAATGCAAGTGAGAAATTTAATATTATATAAAAATAATAGCACCCATGTTTAATCGGGTGCTAGAATAATTGTCATGAATACATGCACCAAACCTGCTGCCCCACTCCAAAGTACCACTTAAATGAGCAAACTTTTATCCAACTTCATGAAATATGAGAATAGAGTGACTAGCGTTTTTGCGTCTTTTATTTGGCCCGAGTTCAGCATCTGCCTTACTTCATCATTCCTGAATACTTTTACCTCGATTACCTCATCATCATCAAGGTTATTCTCTGTCCTTATTAAATCTTCGGCAATAAATGCATGGATCATTTCAGAACTGTAATGGGGTGATGAATAACATGAAATAACTGGTGTCCAACTCTCTGCTTTGAACCCGATTTCTTCTTCTAGTTCGCGCTGAGCACAATTTAGAGGAGATTCCCCGACATCTATTGTTCCAGCTGGGAGCTCCCAAAGATTAGTTTGAGCCCCATAGCGGTATTGATTCACAAGGATGAGTCGATCCGAATCCAGGACAGGGAGCATCACACTAATTCCCGGATGCTGAATCAAAGCGCGATCCAATGTTTTGCCGTTTACCCAGACAACCTGATCTTCAAAAAGGTCAAAGCAATAACCCTTGTAAATATTTTTCCGATTCAAAAGTTTCATTGCTTTGACCCTTTAATAATTGATGAGAGAAGTGAACTAAATTTCAATCAAAGGTAGTAGGTTTAATGCATGTAGGCTTGCCAGACGAGATGTACGACCATAGGATCAAGGGGTTCATTGTCTGTTTCAGCTGTTTTGAATGTGGCGACCAGTTTAAAAAGTGAGTCCTTCCAGTGATCCGGATCAGGTGAATAGCTTGCTGCCAGGACAATATTGCCAAATGCATCTTTATCTACATCAATATTTTTATCCCAGGTCTGATAGCCAGCACCCAACTCAATTTTTTCTGACAATAGATAGAAGCCACCCAGGCCCCATCCCAGGGAAACCTCATCTTCTGTATTTGCATGATTAACAACCCTGGCAAAATCAACCTTTGATCTGAACTTTCCCTTGGTGTATTCAGATGGCTTGAAATAGAAAAATCCAGTGGCAGAAGATACATTAACTCGGTTTTCATTGGGTAAACCATAGTGCAAACCAACATTCACAGCAGAACCTATCTTGGTTGAAATGGCAAAATCCAGCTGAGGTATGGCACCAGTATCTTCATCAGAGTTACCTGATTTAGTCCCATATGGTTTGAGATTTAAATTTGAATCACCGTTTTGGGCCATCACTTGATAGTTGAAACGATTGAATTTTCCAATAACAGCCATTCCAAAGGTCCGATAATCTGAACGCCCCACGGCTGAAGCCCATTTTCTTCCTACGATTGATCTCTCTGCAAAGTCAATTGCGGTATGGGATGTATTGCCACCAGCTTGGCTACCAGCTCCAACAAAGCGCCCCATTCTCATCTTCAAGTTGTCTGAGAATTTGTAATCAATTTGAGCATCTAAAACATAGGATGACACCGCATCATACTGCACGAAAGCGGTGACCTTCCCTTTGGTCATTTTACCACGAAGGCGAGCTCTGCGGATACCGTTTCCAAACTGAGTTGTTGTTTCGTCCAACTCCATCCCAGAAGAATCTGCATTCATGGCATAATGATCATAGGTCGTGTAACTGGCCCAGGATTGGATCGTGAACTGAAAATTTGCCTGAGCAAACAGACCCGTACTTCCAAATAGAATTATTGCTAATACTGTTATTTTATGAGAGAATCGTTTCATTGTTTTTCCTTACGTTATTTAACTGCGTGTCTGGCTTTGGATGATATGGCATCCAATAAAAAGATGGTTACGAAGATGATAATTATGATGGCTGAGACTTCGCGATACTCAAACATTCTGAATGAAGAGATCAAACGGTAACCAATACCGCCAGCACCAACAATTCCTAGAATCGTTGCCATGCGAATGTTGCGGTCAAAAATGTAGAGCGAATAACCTACAAAATTCGGTAAAATCTGTGGAATGATGGCGAAGGTGATCTTTTGCATGTGACTGGCACCAGCAGCTTCGATGGCTTCAATGGGACCACTTCTAACATGTTCGATCTCTTCAGCATAGAATTTGGATAAAAAACCCATGGTGTGCAGGCCAAGAGCCAGAATACCGGGTAAAGCTCCAAATCCAACCGAAATGACCAGAATCATCGCCAGAATAAACTCTGGGACAGCTCTGAAGAAGGTAGTTATCAATCTAGCAGGGTAATAAATCCACTTACTGGGAGTGATGTTTTTAGCCGATACCAACCCGATGGGAATTGAGAGTATTGTAGCGAGAATCGTTCCCAGGAATCCGATCTCAATGGTTTCAAACATTGAGATTAGGAGTGCGCCTAAATCCGAAAAATCAGGGGGCAACATGCGTCCAATAATATCTGCGAAATAACTGAAACTTGCAAATATGGTTGCCGGATTGACCTTTAGATGGATTGATACACCCACCGTACTGATCACCAGACTGGCAATAAACGCAATTGTTGTAAAGCTTACTGCTGGCTTTAGATATGAACTAAGAAAACTTTGTCGAGCATCCTCTGGTGTGTGGTAGCTATCAATATTTTCACCATAACCATCTACTGGCCCTGTTTTATGAGCATTGAGTATGGCCTCTTGGATCTGCTTTTTCAGGGATTCTTCCATGTCTGAAACGGCAACAATCGGTGCACCTGGAATGGGATCTGAATGATAAATGATTTTGATGTCTTTTTTCTTCAGACTGCCTTCATGGAACATTTTTTCCAAATTGATCTGGCTAATGACAGCCAGATCCCCTTTTCCTGCCAAAAGCTCATCCACTGCTGATTCTTGATTTCCAGCATAGATAACTTCTGAAAAGTTACCGTGGATTTCAGGATTCATATCAAATTGGGCCAGTGTATGGCGGGGCATGATATCACCACTGCTGGATCCATGCTCAGTGAGGATGAGACGGTGTCCCTTTAAATCAGCAATCTCAGAATAAGTTGATCCTGCTTTCACCAAAAACACAGATCGATATACAGATACATTGTCGCCTTCAGTAAAGGCCACTGCCAGGGGTTCCAGTGACACGTCATGGGAAGCTTCAATAAAGGCACTCTGCCCTAACCAACCCAATTGAGCCTGTCCATGCTTTAATCTGTCGATGGCATCATCATAGCTTGATGCTTCAATAAAATTAAATTTTAAGCCCGTGGCAGTTTCAACGCTGGACAGAAGTGGTCGGAAGTGCTTTTCCATATGTCCTTTGATAGCAGGGACCGCTACCATGATCATTTCTTTCTTATGTTTTGAAGCATTCATTTCAATTGATTCCAATTGATAACTTCAGCATCGTGGGGGTTTTCAGTCATAGGGCCAAAAAACAGACCATGATTTTTAGTCGAATAAATGGTTCTCAGCTTTTCCACATCCAATACAGATGATTTCTCATTGAGGATAATTTCACCATCTGCTATACCAATGATTCGATCGGAAAATTGAAGAGCCAGATCGACTTGATGGAGGGTGCAGAGCACAGTCAAATCTTTTTCCGCACATAAATCTTTTAGCAGTGTCAAGATTTCCTGAGACGTACGTGGATCCACACTGGCAACGGGTTCATCTGCCAGTAAAACCCGTGGTTCCTGCATGAGTGCCCGGGCAATACCAACCCGTTGTTGCTGACCACCACTCAATTCATCGGCACGCTTATATGCCTGATCCAGAAGACCAACCCTATCCAGTAAATCCAACGCTTTTAATCGATAAGATTTAGGGAACAAATATAAGTTAGACCACCAATTCTGATGCGATCCCAGACTTCCGGCCAGTACATTTATGAGAACCGACAGATTTCCAACCAGGTTGAACTGTTGAAAAATCATACCAATATCACTACGGATTTCTCTTTGGTTGGCATCGGTGATCTCTGTTCCGTTTACCAGGACCTGCCCAGCGCTTGGCCGCACCAGGCGATTCACAGTTCTAAGCAAGGTTGTTTTGCCAGCTCCACTGGGTCCCAGGATAACTGAGAACTCTTTTTCAGGTGCTGTAATGCTAACATCGTGCACTGCTGCCGTGCCATCTGGAAAGGTTTTCGAAATATTTACAAATTCTACCATGAAGGGTTACTTAACCGTTTTAGCGATGTCACGTGTAATATTATAATCTGCGTCTTCAACACTCTCATAATGATCCATCTCGCCACCATAGCCACCGATGGTACCAAATTTATGAGCTTCCAATACGGCTTGTTTAATTTTCTGCTTTACATCTGCAGGCAAAGTATTCTTGTATGCAAGAGGAGCTCCCATAATGGGTGGTGAGGAATGAATTATTGTGAAATCTTCTGCTTTGATAGTAGCATCCTTTATACGGGCATCCCAATTAACAGAACTAACACCACCAACCTCAGCAGTCCCAAATAATACAGCCATAATTGCCGCATCATGACTACCAGCATATTGGACTATAGAAAAATTATCTAGATCTTTTGTGTCCAAATCGATTTGCAGCAATTCAAAACGAGGAATTAAGTCTCCACTGGTTGAACCTACATGGTTTAACACCAGTTTTGTACCTTGCATTTGCTGCTTAGTAAAGGCTGTAATCTCGCTTCCTTTTTTAACAATAAAATGCGTCTTATATGATGCTGATTGCTTACCCTTGGGGACTCCCACTGCAAACGCTTCAGCACCGGCCAACTCAGCTGCCTGAATATAGGTTTTTGCTCCAAACCAGGCCAGGTCTGCCCGGCCAGCACGCATGGCCTCAACCGCTGCGTTATAATCTGTCACATTGATGCTTTCGATGGTAAAACCCGTATTCTTTTCAATGATGGCAAGCAAGGAGGAAAAATCGTTCTCATCACCTTTTTCACTGGCAGGTACAAACACCATTCTCAAGAGATTTGAGCTATCCTCTTTCGTGGTACCACATCCTGTAAAAATGAAACCGCTAACGAGAGCAAGAACTGATATGAGTATTATTGTTTTTTTCATAATTTGGAGTTTCTCTTTACTTGTTATTAATTGTTTTTTTGATATTTGTTGATGATTGAGAGGGATAATATGGAATAACAATTACTCTACCACCAATACTCTCTATATAGTCTCTACATTTTCCGATTTCAGTTTCATCATGACTACTACTTTCCATCAAAATATCAGGTCGGATATCCTTAATGTTTTCCAACGGCGAATAGCTTGTTTGGGCTACGACACCATCTACATACTTAATCGAGCTAGCCAGGTCCATTCTTTCTTCAAATGATAATATGGGTTTTGGTTTTTTTTCCATAACCGCTTCATCTGTGAGGATTCCAACAATTAATTTTCCGTCCTCACCTGCCATGGCTTTTGAATTTTTCATCATGTGCAGATGACCTTTGTGGACGATATCCAGGACATAATACGAGTATACTATTTTCATTTTTTCACCCTCTATCAAACTCTGCAATAAGTTTCCAGGAATTCCGATAATCTTCAAATGTGTCAACGTCAATCCATGATCGCCATATTTCAATAGCTATGATGTCTTGTTTCTGGACAATCAACTCCTGAATAAAGTCCAGGAATGATGCCATTCTGAAACTACTTGAGCTGTGAAATACTTCCTCAGGACGCTGACAATAAATATTTTTGTACACGTCATCCAGTATGAGGAGCGTATTGACAGACAATTTAGCGAGTCCGATGAATTCAGATGATAGGTCAGTTTCAGTAGAACCAACACCAACAACCTTTGGATCGTCAGTGCCCTCTGCCAGGGTTGTCAACTCAGGTTTCTGAGTATGACCTTCCTTGCTTTCCTGATAGCGTTTTTTCCAGCCTCTGTCCACCACGAGCGTGGTATCCCCTTTGGATTCAATCAAACGGGTCAAGGTTTCGGATTCAAAAAGGATGTCACCATAGAGCACAATAGTATCTGTATCCAGAAACTCCCTGGCATGTAGTAAGGAAACTAAGCTACCCGTGTCCTCAAACCCATCGTTGTCAAAGAATACAAGCCCTGATAGGTTTATTTGATCTTTTTTAAAACCGCGCACCACAGCGATATCAGTGATACCAGCACTTTTTAATAGTTCAATTTGACGTTCCAGGATGGTCTTTCCCTTAATGTCCAGCATAGTTTTAGGGATATCTTCAGTGAGCGGAAAAAGGCTCTTGTCCTTTCCGGCTGCTAAAATGACGGCTTTTAAGGATGACCTGCCACTACCACGATTTTCATTTTCAATCGCCTCATCTAACTTATTTCTAATCCACTCAGAAAAATTCAGATCTTTGGATTTGAGCCAATCCTCATGGGAGGTTTCGATTTTGATAGTTTTTGCTATTTTAGTCATGTTTTTTATGTGCGTACGTACGCACAGTATTTTAAGCGCAATTCAAACAGTGTCAAGAGAACATTCTAGATTAATTAATGAGTATTAAGAGTGCTGAGGAGTCTGGGTTGGGATTGAGCCAAGTCCTGTTAGCCGGGACTTGCTTATTAGTGATCCATAATAAAAGCGCCCTGGAAAACCAGGGCGCTTTTATTTGCTATCTTGGGTTCAAGCACCCTTCGAGTACCCTCAGGGTGACGAATCCGATGTTTCCACAATCATGATCCGGAGAAACTCACCTTATCGAAGACCATGGTGGGTGTTCTAAAGGATGAGTGAATCCAGGGATCATTGCCAACCTCAATGAGATTCATAAGCAGATCATTGTAATTACCTGAAATATTCATCTCAGTAATGGACTTCACCCGCTTGCCATTCTCAATCAACCATCCCGCGACACCAAGTGAGAAATCGCCTGTTGTACCGTTGGCATTGCCACCCAGCCAGTCTGTAACCAAAATAGCCCGATCCAGGCTGGCTTCAATTTCAGCTCCCGAACGCATGCCAGGTTTCACGATCAAGTTTGACGATCCACCTGCATTGGGCGTCCAACCCAACTTGTTGCCATAGTAGACATCGGTATAATAGTTATTCAACACACCATTGGTAAAGATGGGCATTGTTTTGGCAGCCAGACCATCACCATCATAATAGCGACTTCCCAGTCCGCGAACAATGGAGGGTTCATCTGTAATGGTCAATAAGTCAGAACCAACCTTTTCACCCTTGCGATCTGCAAGGAATGAATTTTTCTGCTGAATGGAAGATGCTCTCAGAGGACCCATCAAGCGCCAGAATAAACCAGCAGCATTGGAGTTCTCCAGTAAGAGTGGCATGGTTTCAGAAGCAATTTTCTCGGCACCAACTCTATCCTGGGTTCTGGCCAGGGCTTCTGTGGCAGTCTGCTCGGCCCCTACCAGATCATTCAAATGTCGGGCACGATAATAGCGCCAACCCTCAGGCTTTTTATCACCTGTACCCTGGAGAGAGACAGAAACGCCGTGAGTAAATGAAGTTGATTCCTTATGACCTTCAAAACCATTTGAAGCCAACTGATAGGATTCACTATGGCTGTCATAAAATCCAGAAGCCACAGAAATGATGCGCTCATCTTTGCCTTCCAGATAGGTTCCAAGCGCCTTAGCACGCTCCTGACGTTCCTCGGCTGTGATATCCGCCTGAGAAGAATCATTTAAATCCAGATCAGCTTTGGATTGTCCTTTATATAATTCAGGATCAGCAAGTCGACGGAATTCATCTTTTGTAAGAAAACCGGTAATGTCCACAGCATTTGTAAGGAATTTTTCCAATGATTCTTTACGGAGATCATTGGTTGTATGGCTGGAGTAGCGACCACCAGCAAAAAGTTCAATCCACAGTGATTGCTGGGTTGATTCTTTGAGGGTTTCTACTTTACCATCACGATAATCAACTGAGACTGATCTGCTGTGATTGATACCTAGAGCGGACTGAGATGCACCGAGCTGCTTGGCTTTTTTCTGAACCCAGTATCCCAGATCTAAATAGACATTTTTTTCCATGATTAACCTCTACCTCCCACTGTGATGGATGAGACAAGTACGCTGGGCATTCCTTGTGATACAGGGACTCCCTGACCGTTTTTACCACAGGTCCAACCACCTTCGGCCATCTTCATATCGTTGGCGACCATGGTGACCTTTTCCAGAACATCAGGACCATTTCCAATAATATTCACATCTTTGATGGGAGCCGTAATTTTACCATTTTCAATCAAAGACCCGGATTTCACATAAAATGTAAAGTCACCAGGACCAATATTGACCTGACCATTGGTAAACTGGTCAGCGAGAATTCCATATTCCACAGAGGCAATCATTTCATCAAATTCATGAGGACCACTACGCATGTAAGTATTCCGCATGCGAGGCATTGGATAATGTTTGAAGGATTCACGACGACCGCTACCTGTGGGTTTCACACCATAATGTTTGGCTGAAATGCGATCGTGGATATAAGTCCGTAGCACGCCATCCTCTACCAGGACTGTCTCTTCTGATGGTATACCCTCATCATCCACATTGATGGAACCACGGATATGAGGATTGGTTCCATTGTCCACGATGGTTACGAAAGGTGCGGCAATTTTCTTATTCATCTTTTCTGAATAAACCGAGATTCCCTGACGATTAAAATCGGCTTCCATACCATGGCCAATGGCTTCATGAAGAAGGATTCCAGCACTACCTGCAGATAGCACGACTGGAAATTCACCAGCTGGAGGGGTCTGGGCCTCAAACAGTTTTACAGTACGGGCCACAGCCTCACGGGGAAGTCTCTTCAGCTTTGCTTCAGTGAGAAAATTGATATCATCACGGGCGGAGTAGTCAAAATAATTATTCTCCTTGCGACCTTCTTCCTCGGCTGTACAGCCCACGGAGATTCTCAGCATAGGCTGGTAATCTGAGGCAATACCACCCTCAGAATTCACAACCAGAATATATTTTTCGCTATCACTGAAATTGACGCTGGCTTTAACAACCCTTGGATCTTCCTTAAACACATCATCATTGATAGATTGGAGCATACCGACTTTGTCTTTGACACCCACATCTTCATAACTCACTTTTGTGTCATAGTAATTCATCAACTTGGTGGCATTAAATGATTGTGGAGCAGCCTTGGCTGAACCTGAGGCGATGCCAGCAGCGGTCCGAGCAGCAGCCTTCATACTGGCCAATGAAATATCCTCAGTAAATGAGTAACCCGTCTGATTCCCATTCAAGACTCGAATTCCAACACCTAAAGTGACATTGGTGCTGGCTGAATTCACAATATTATCCTGGAGTCGGATGGAGTTGCTTAATTCATTCTGAAAAAAGAGATCGCAGTAATCACCGCCATAATGGAGGGCTTCTGTCATCACCTTACGAATCATATCTTCATCTATTCCAAATCGCTGGAAATAGAAATTGTAGGGATTATCACCTGCTCCGACGCCTGCAAAACCCGTGCGGATGAATCCGGGTAGGGTTGCCAGGGCCAGACCAGTACCTGTGACTTTTACGAAATCTCGTCTACTCATCTGTACCATTACCTTATTCCTTTCAAATCATGACCATTTTTATCCGCCTTCGCAACCTAATCCCAACAAACCTATCTGCTCGAGCATATAACAACACTCTTACATGGCATTGAATGCTGGCTATCCGCTTCGGCGCGATGTTTACTAAAAATGACCTGGCGGATAACCGCGCCGTAGTGGGCTCAACCACGGAGGCGGGTTATGGATAGTCCCGAGGAGCTTATCCATAGGGTATTAACCTATCACTCATGTTTGCATTCGCCAAATTTTTTCTAGAAGGATACGCCTCCGTCGCCAAATGGTTATCTATGGGGATGAATGGCGTTCAGGAGTTAGAAGTTAAAAATTATAAGTTAGAAGTTGGCGGGTTTGGAGGATAGTGAGTGATACCAGAAAACCGATCGCTGAGCTCGTCTCATAGTCCCAAAACCCCAAACCGTCATCCTGAGGCTCTCGAAGGAGATGGTTTGACTTTCCACAAATGAAAACCCCAGCATTATGACAAATATTGTTTTATCATCAACCCTCTGGATCTTTAGGCAACCCTCTTTAAACAAATGGAAAAATTATGAAAACAGGTTCTGTTTATGTCCTATTATGCTCTGATAAGACCCTTTATACAGGTGTTACAAGTGATTTAGATGAAAGGTTGTACCAGCACCATGAAGGTCTTTTTCCAGGCTATACCCACACCCGGCGGCCGCTAATCCTGCTGTGGAATTCTGAAGAAATGGATATTCAGGATGCTATCCTCCTTGAAAAACAGCTTAAGGGCTGGAGTAGGGCGAAGAAACTAGCATTTATTCGGGGGGATATACCCGCCCTCATAAATTTGTCAGTAGCCTATCGCGATAAAGGGAAATAGAAGGAGCTCTGTCTTTGCCCTTCGAGAGCCTCAGGGAGACAGAGCTAGATAGCACTTCAATGATTCTACGCTCTGAGAGCTACGCCACCACAGGCTAGATCAATGTCAGGACAAAAAGTTGGGGGTTACTTAAACTTAATCTCTGTCGTCAGCTCAATGTTAGCCCTGGTGTAGTCTCTACTGCCTTCAATTTTATTGGTATATAGACGGTAAGTAGGCGCAAAGACCATTGAGCCCCAATCAGACTTGTGCAGGGTGTAGGTATATGACAACCAGAGGTAAGAGAATTTGCTATCAACTGCATCAGTTACATCCGGTGTCGTCATGGCCTGGTCATACCAGGCTACCAGAGTTCCGGGACCCAATTTCCCCACCATTTTCACACGGGCAATCCATCCATTATATGCTGTTAGATCAGTGAGTGAATCCGAAACAGTCTGGCTGGTTAATCCTCCAAAAGCTGAAAGACCAAATCCGGCTACTTTGGGGAGTTTGAATTCAAGACCATAAGTGATTGGTGCCGCTTTATTTTTATCTGATAGAGTTACCAACAAATGCGGGGTCATTTTGAAGCCAATAAGTGAAACAGGATATGATAGATAAACGGTGTATTGATCTCTGGTGGTGGATGCAGAAGAAGCGGTCGAAGTTATGGTAGTATCTAATCTGATAGATCCACTGTCTTGATCAATGATGTAGACAATGGATGTATCACTCTGGGAAACGAAATTTGCATCCACAACTTTGCGACCATCATTATTATCTACCAGGACTTTTATATCCAATGGTTTACCAGCTAGCTTATAATTGAAATCAAAACCATGGGCTGCATTATTATTATAGGTGTCCCAGGCCTTATCAAGGATGATATTGGGATAATAATGAATGTCTAGAACAGGATTGTGAGAGACAGGAATGATTCCTCCAGACCAGCCAAATTTTTTGCCCTGGTGCCCAAAATAGAGTTCCATAAAATCGACGGACCCTCTACCAGCATTAGGATTACTCAAGCTACTGGGTGTGTCGCCCGATCTAAATTTGCCAATCCAATATGTAGCTCCATTGTGACCTAAGCGGGTATTGAAAAAATATCCATCACCAATATCTGCATTGATCATTAAACGGGCACGGTAATAATAGTAAAAATCTTCTGATTGAGTTCCATATTCACCATTGTCTTTTACATCAAAGCGCGGTCTGAGCCGTGCGTCTCCTGAGAGAGTTATTTCAGCATAGACGCTTGATACGATGAGAGTAAAAAGTACAAACCAGATTGTTTTGTTGAGCATGATATTTTCACCTTTTTCAATATGTCGACTTACATTTTATGTGCATGCAAACGTATTAATCACAATGAATCACTCCGCATGTTTGCTCAATATAGACGATTTCATTGCTGTAGAACTAACAATGTGCATAAAGTCATTCCTATTTACATATTTTTAAACGCGGTCAATCGACCATGCAATGTCTCATTGGGGTATCCTCCTCTGTCTTCGCGATAACTAAGACCCAATCAAGCATTATTTAGCAGTGTTGGGTTAATAGATTTATAGTTATCAATATAGGGTGCTTGATCCCTGATTATGGCGCACAACACCTTTAATAATTTGTTGGCTACATTATTAAGG
>JADHUM010000069.1 GCA_016784545.1 Candidatus Neomarinimicrobiota bacterium | reverse complement strand
CAATACTTACCAGAACCGCACAGGTATTATAATCAAACCCGATGGCGGAATCGGTGTAACCAATTCGTTTTATGGTACCCCGGGCGATACGCTGTATATCTACATAGGCTGAGGTCGTGATCTCGCCACCCACCATGACCAAGCCCGTGGTAACAAAGGTCTCACAGGCTACTCGACCCTGGGGATCTTTTTCTAATATGGCATCAAGAATCGCATCTGATATCTGATCCGCAATTTTATCAGGATGACCTTCTGTTACCGATTCTGATGAAAACAAATATGACATATTAAGCTCCGACTTTACCAATTATTCTAAACCCAATCGGGGTTTTAATAATTAAAATTAATTCAATTTTAATTCTGAGTAGTCTCCAACATTGACGACTCTCTTCTGGCCTTCCACCACTGCATGATCTCCAATCAGAGAATTGGTCAGGATCATGTTGCAAATCTGAGCATCTTTTCCTACAATCGTCTCAGTCAAAATGGCGTCAACTATCTCTGCACCTTTATCAATGGTTACATTTGGACCAATCACCGAGTTACTCACCTTGGCCTCTGAATGGATGAAAACAGGCGGGTGAATAATAGATCCCTTACTATGCTCTGTCGACAAATGATGCTTGAGCAAAAAGCGGTGAGAATCTAGCAGAGATTCCTTGGTTCCGCAATCATACCAACCATTGATTTCCACTGCCTCGATAGGTTCTCCATTTTCAATCATCAACTGTAGAGCATCCGTTAATTGATACTCTCCACGGGTTTTTAAATCATCGGCAATGAGTTTTTCAATTGATGCTTTCAGGACCCGTTGGTCTTGAATGTAGTACATCCCTGCCAGGGCCAGATCAGATTTCGGATTTTCTGGCTTTTCCACCAACTTGGTGACGCGATGATCACCATCTATTTCAGCGACACCGAATCTTCTGGGATCCTCTACTCTTACCACAGCGATTGCATTTGATTTATTTGCAACAAACTGTTTAAAATCTACATCAAACACAGTATCCCCGAGCAAAATGAGGACCCCCTCCTCCTTGTCTTCCAGGCCTTCCAAAACTGCATGCCCCAAACCTTTTCGCTCGACCTGGTAGGGAAAATCCAGGCGAAGGTGTGAATAATATCGATTGACATACTCCTCCACCTGCTCACCCTTATACCCCACAATAATTGAGACTGACTCGACTCCCGCGGACTCAACAGCATCCAGGACATGACCAATCAGGCGTTTACCTGCCAGGTTGATCATAACCTTGGGGACATTTAAAGTATGGGGTCGCAGCCTTTTTCCAATGCCTGCTGCTGGGATAACTGCTCTCATTGATTATTTCCCTCCACCAAACATATCCACGCTGACGTTAACATGTTCCAGATACTTCTTGGGATTGTCTTTAATCTCTTTAACAATCTCATTGATATTATATGAAATGCTGTCCAACCTTTGATAGAGCGAATCAGAGGTTGTCAATCTCCCCAGACTTGAATTGGGGTTCTTAAGCCTCACGCTCAAGCGGTTTAAATCCTCCCCAATTTTATCAAGGCTGGTAAGGGAACGGTTCAACTTGCTCTTGTTGTCATCCACGACCTTATTCAAAGTGAATGAAATGGTTTTCAAATTGGTTATAATGGTATCGATATCGCCACGTTTCGTATCCACCATATTTTCTGCCTGTTGTAGGGCGCTCTTCATAGCCAGTAGTCCCGGCTGGATATCTGCAACCATGAGAGAATCGATTAATTTTGATGTGGCATGGATGGAGTGGAGACTGGCCTGTACATCTTCCTCCATGGACTTGTTTAGTAGAAGTACCGTTTTGTTGAAGTTTCGCAACAAGGTTTGAAAATCGGTTGAAATCGCGCCAGTGGTTTCAAAGATATCTTCGAGACCTCCTGCAAAAGTGCCCCTGAATACGCCATGTTCGCCAAGGTGCCTGCCAGATTTTCCAGGGCTAACTTCTACCTTTTTGGAACCCAACAATTCCTGATTCGAAATAATGGCATATGCATCACTGTATAAGGTAATATCTTTATCAACTCCAATAATGATATCTACAGAGTCCTCGTTGACAATAAAGTCATCAACAACACCCTTTGGCACACCAGATACGGTAACCGGGTCGCCCTCTTCCAGTCCACTGGCTCGAGCGACCCGTACCGTATAATAACTCCTTGAGGAAAAGATGTCCGCTTTATTCCCCCACATAATTCCCATGACTGTAGCAGCCAGGATTATCAGAACGACAACACCGACAATTATTTCTTGTCTTTTTTCCTCAGGTCTCATTTTAATAATTACTTTCTAGTCTCATTTACTCTTCATCAATAGATTCTACAAACTGTTTATGCGGATCGACGGGACGTTTCCATTTATTTTTGTGCTTCGTTAGTTGTTTTCTCATCTTTTTTACGACTAAATCCACAGATTTGCTTAAATCATCTGAAGTTTGTTTGGCCGTTAAGGTTTCACCTGGTACATTCAAAATCACCTCAGCAATATAATCATTTTTAACCTTCTCAACGATCATCTTGCAATTGACAGTTCGATCATAGACGGGTTCCAGTCGATGGTCTATCTCAGCTTGAATATAGTCCCGTGTTTTCTCAGAAATGTCAAAATGTCGGGCGACGATGTTTACCTTCATTGGCTCCTCCTGCTTTATGGTGTGTTGTTAACATACTATTTTTTCACGGCCCTTGGATGGGCCATTTTGAAAGCTTTCTTCATTTTGTCAACTTGCACATGGGTATACACCTGAGTCGTTGACAAGTTCGCATGTCCCAATAAATCTTTTAGAGCCATTAGGTCTGCGCCTGCATTTAAGAGATGTGTTGCAAAAGTATGACGCAGGACGTGGGGGCTCATCTTTTTTAACTCTGCGATAGCTTGAATGGCTTTTTTTACCCGTAGGCGTATTCCATCGTTGCCCAGGGGGGTTCCATTTTTTCCTAAAAACAGAGCCTCGTCCTTCCCTCTCGCTCCAAATTTGTGCCTGGTAGCATATTGATAGTTTCCAATAGCCTCCCATGCATATTGTCCCACAGGGATCACTCGTTGCTTTGAGCCTTTCCCCAGTACTGTTACCGTGCTTTTCTGAATATTCAAGTCACCTGCTTTGAGACCGGCCAATTCGGATATACGCATTCCTGTTGAGTAAAACAATTCAACAATGGCGAGATCCCGTTTTCCCATCCAACTATCTGATGCGCCCAACCTGTCTAATACAGCTACAATTTGATTCTCTGACAAATAGCTTGGAATAACTCCTGGAAGTTTGGGTGTGTGCACATAAGCTGCAATGTTCAATGTCACAACACCTTCACGATGCATATATTTGAAAAATGATTTGAGAGCGGCAAGCTTCCTGGCAACTGATCGGGGTTGCTGATTCAATTCTCCTGATAAATAGCCCAAAAAACTTCGAAGAACTCCCCTGTTTATCTGATTTGGTCTGTTCAGACATTCAACGTCGTAATCCGATAGGAATTGGCAAAATTGACTGAGGTCAATCTGATATCCCCTCAGCGTTTCCGGCGAATATCTTTTCTCCACTTCAAGCCACGCCAGGAAATGGTCGATTTGACCTGTTAAAACTGAGCTCATGCGTACTGACTTTCTTCCCTAAGAACCCTTAAAACCTGCTCAAAATCATCATGCATGGGAGCCCGTAAATCCATGACCTCATGTGAAATGGGATGCCTAAAAATCAGTCGGCGTGCGTGCAATGCTTGACGATTGAGCATCCCCAGTAGTCTCGCTGCCAGTTGTCTATTGCGCATATTCAGGGTGATAATCTTTGAATTACGTCCCCCATAGTAGGGATCACCAAAAATCGGGTGATTTACATGTGTCATATGCACTCGAATCTGGTGGGTGCGACCCGTCTCAAGCTTGACCCTCACCAGGGTCAGGAATTCAAACCGTTCAACCACCTCATAGAGCGACAAAGAAGGTTTGCCTGTATCAATCACAGTGAATTTTTTTCGGTTTTTGGGAGAACGCCCAATGGGAGCGTTGATTTCACCCTTGTCCTCATCAAATCGTCCCCACACCAATGCATAATAATATTTTTCAATCGTACGTTTTGAAAATTGGGATCGAAGATTGCCATGGATGCTATTGTCCTTTGCTGAGATGAGCAAACCAGAGGTGTCCTTATCTAAGCGATGGACTATTCCAGGACGCAGCAATCCGTTGTCATTGGATAGATGTTCACAATGATAAATCAGTGCATTAACCAGAGTACCAGTTGAATTTCCAGCACCAGGATGGACGATGAGACCAGGTTGTTTGTTTACGACAATGAGATAATCATCCTCATATACAATATCTAATGCGATGTTTTCAGCGTACAGCGTTGGAGAATATTGCATCTCATATTCAACCCTTATATGCTCACCAGGTTCAACGAGATGGCTGGCTTTGACTGGCTTTCCATTAGCCTGAATCTTACCTGACTTAAGTAGTTTTTGTACCTGATTCCGAGTGATATGTGTGGGTAGGCGACTTGACAAGAACTTGTCAATGCGGACAGGTCTTTGGAAGTTGTCAATGGTTACTTCAAAAGTTTCATTGGTTGATCTGCGTTGATCAGTCTGATTAATCAGCTTTACACATTCCTAACTAGTTTTGAAGTTGAGTGGGTATTATGGAGATGGATATTTTCAATATTTGCACTTAGAAATCGCTGTAGCAAATATAGCGTGAAGGCTTCAGAATAGAAAGATTATTGAAAGAATTCTTTTTATAAGATTGAGGCTTAGGATACTGAAGATTCTTGAGCGTCTATCCCAGTGTCCATGTGATCAAGGCGTTTTTCTTTGCCTTCAACAAAAAAGACATACCCCAAATACAAGATCATTCCAACATTGACAGCGCTGTCGGCAATATTGAAAGTTGGCCATCTGGTAAAAAAGAGCCAATCCGGCCAATCAAAACTGATAAAATCAACGACGTATCCGCGAATCAAACGTTCGGGTATGTTGCCAAAAGCCCCCCCCAGAATAAACGCAAGACCCACACTGGGCAATACATGCTGGTCTTTATACTGATAGAGGAGATAAAAAAGCAGACCTATGGCACCGATAGCCATGACATTTACCAGTGGCATCGGTATAAAGGTCAGACTAAAAATCATATTATAGTTTTCAGCATAGTCCAAACGGAAGAGATTTCCATCTGCCGGCCAATAGTGCTGCCCCTTTAAGGCCACAATAGCCCAATATTTGGTAGCATGATCCAGCACAACTATGATTGCTGTGAGACTCAAAAATTTAAGCATCTGTTTAATAGCGTTTAATCCCTACATTAAAAGTGCTTTTTCCGATCTTGAATTCAGCCTGGAAGCCATCATCATTTCTGGTAAAACTGATTTCTTCAGCCAGGGTTTCATTGGCGATATATTCTTGATGTTCCAAAATCATATTTTTGGGTGTTTCATCAACCTCAACAAAAATACGTATTCTGTCCGACACATCAAATTCTGCATCCTTACGCATATTCTGGACATTTCGAATGAAATCTCTGGCCGTACCCTCGCTGATCAATGCTTCAGAGAGTTCTGTTTCCACGGCCACAACAACACCAGCGTCTTCAACCACGGCCTGTCCTTCAGGTTCGATGGTGGACACCAACAGTTCTTCTGGAAGCAGATCAAATTCCCGCTGTCCATCGCTCAAGTGAATGGTGTCACCTGATTTTGATTGTTTGAGGAGTGCCTGAGGATCAGCTGCATTAATCAAATTCCGAATCAGGCCCATATCCTTACCATATTTAGGTCCAAGAAGACCTAGATTCGGTTTGATATCGTATTGAACAAGAGCATCAGCATTTTCAACCACGGACAGGGTCTTGATATTCAACTCTTCCAGAATCTGATCTTGAAGATCACTGGCAAAAATTCTGTCCTGCTCATCAGGAAAGTACACTGAGATATTTGCCAGGGGTTGACGCACCTTGAGGTTGGCTTTATTCCTGGCAGCTCTTCCCAGTTCAACGGTTTTGATGACCACATCAACCCGTCGCAACAAGTCATCATCCAACCAGCGCTCGTCCACTTCAGGAAAATTGCAAAGATGGATACTCTGAGGTGCATCGGGGTCGAGGGTAACAACCAGGTTCTGGTAGAGAGCCTCAGTGAAGAATGGAGAGACAGGGGCAATTAATTTTGAAAGCGTAACCAGAGCTTTATAAAGTGTATGATATGCAGCCCATTTGTCTGTATCATTCTCACTTTTCCAGAAACGGCGTCTGGATCGACGCACATACCAATTGGAGAGTTCATCCACAAAACGGTTAATCTTGAGCATGAGTTTGTCAGCCTGATAGCTATCATAATCCTTGCGAGCCTGACCAATCAGCTGGTTCAAACGAGCCAGAATCCATCTATCTAATTCAGTCAGGGTGGATTCATCGAGAGCAGACAGGGGATTAAATTTATCGAGACGTGCATAGGTCACAAAAAAGGAATAGGTATTCCACAGGGTCAGGACCTTACGACGCACCTCATCTGCAGCCCCATAACCAAAATTCAAATTATTTACCGGTACCTGGGAAGCATACATCCAACGCATGACATCCACACCCATCTTCTCAGCAGCATCTTCAAACCAGATGGCATTGCCAGCTGATTTGTGCATATCATCCCCCTGTTCGTCTTTGACCAGGGCATGTCCCATTATGGTTTTTATGGGTGCCCTGTTTTCCATTACGGTGCTCATGGCTAGAATGGCATAAAACCAATTGCGGAATTGTCCAGGAAGTGATTCCACAATAAAATCTGCAGGGAACCATTTTTCCCAATATTCAGGATCTTTGCGGTATTCCATTGTGGAATAAGGTACAATTCCTGCATCAAGCCAGGGGTTGCCTACATCTGGAACACGGGTCCCGATGAGACCTGTTTCGGGATGCTTAATTTTAACTTTGTCAATCCAGGGTTTGTGGGGAGTTTTACCTTCAAACTCTTCCCAGCCTTCTACTGCCAGCTCCTTCAATTCTGTCTCTGATCCTACGACGAAAAAAGAACCATCTTCAAAGGTCCAGATGGGTAAAGCCAATCCCCAGTAACGTTTTTTGGAGATCATCCAATCGCTCATATTCTTGAGCCAATCCAACTCACGCTCTTTTCCGTAAGCTGGGATCCACTCGACCTGTTTGGTAACCTCGGCTATCTCCCCTCTTAACTCATCCATGCGGATAAACCACTCATCAACCGGGCGAAAAACCAGCTCAGTACCATGGCGCCAGCAACAGGGATATCTATGAGTAATGGGCTCACGCTTATAGCGCAATCCTTTTTGAGAGAGGTCATCAATGATAGCATCACTGATTTCCATTACATTTTTGCCTGTCCACTTACCAAAACCGTCTAGATAAGCTCCAAATTCATCGATGGGTTTGATAACCTGAAAACCAAGCTCCTTGGCCAGGGCATTATCTTCTTTACCACAACCAGGTGCGATATGGACAATTCCAGTACCATCAGTCTCAGAGATTTCGTCCCAAAAAATAATGGCATGGTGAATATCAGCCTGAACGGGGAGTTCATCATATGGTCCATGATATTCCCAGCCCAGCATGTCCTTGCCCTTGAGGGTTTCAAGGATTTCGTAGTCTCCCTGCAAAATGGAAAGACGACCCTGGACGAGGTAGTAGATATCTTCGCCCTGCTTGACCTTGACATAGTCGAGATCGGGGTGAACGGCGGCCATTATATTGGATGAAAGGGTCCAGGGTGTGGTTGTCCACACCAGCAAAGACTCATTCTCACGATCTTTAAGGGGAAATTTCAAATAAATAGAGGTATGGGTCAGTTCTTTGTAGCCTTCAGTGGCAATTTCATGCTCAGAAAGGGCTGAACCACAGCGGGTGCACCAGGGCATGACATCGTAGCCCTTATAAATAAATCCGCGATCGTAGACCTTTTTTAGAAATGCCCAAATCGTATAATTATTTTCATCGGACATGGTGAAATAGGAATTGTCCCAATCCATCCAGTAGCCCATGCGTTTGGATTGCTCGGTTTGAACGGCTGAAAATTTATGGACTCGCTCTTTGCACTTATTGACAAAGGCTTCAACGCCGTATGCTTCAATGTCAGTTTTGGATTTAAAACCCAGCTGTTTTTCAACTTCAACTTCTACCCATAACCCTTGACAATCGAAGCCGTTTTGATAGCGAAGTTCCATTCCCAACATCGCGTGGTAGCGCTGGTAGAGATCTTTGTATGTGCGACCCCAGGCGTGGTGAACTCCCATGGGATTATTAGCAGTAATGGGACCATCGAGAAATGACCAACGTGGTTTGCCAGCGTTCTGTGCCCTGAGTTTATTGAAAATATCTTCATCCTCCCAGAATTTCAACATGTCGTGTTCCAGGGCGATAAAATTTACTTTGCTAGATACTTCCTTCATCATGAGTCTGTCTTTTCCTGTCTTATTTTCCCATAGCTTTCGCTGCTATCGTTCAGTCCTTTTTTAGCCGCGCAATATAATCGCCGCATTTTCGCCGGTCAATGTTATCCCCAAATTTCTACCATGGGTTTTAAAAGTTTATTCTGTCTGAATTTATGTCAGTTGTTCAGTCTCGGAATATTTGTACAAAAATGAGAGACCCCAAAATACTTTTGATGTATCTGGGGTCTCGGGGGTTTGGAGGAAAATGAATTTCTTCAGATAGTCTGCAGCTACTCCTTTATGATTCCGGAATAGTCAGTGCCACAAAAAAGGTATTGGAGTTATCCCGTCTCACCAAAAGCAAGATGGTGTCATTGGGTTTGTAGGCTCGCAGGTTTTTCTCAAAGGCTCCTGACGACATGACTTTCGACAACGTTTTCACATTGGGACCCATTTTCTGAATGAGATAACCAGTACGGATATTTTTCTTAAAAGCCTCACTATCTCTTTCCACCGAAGTGACCAGTACACCCTCCGCACCAGGGGATAAGTTGTAAAACCGCAGACGTTCAGCACTGGCAGTTTCAACAGTTAGACCGATATCAGATTTATTCGTTTCAATGGGTTCGGCTGCTGTCACCTCATCAGGCAACTCACCCAATTTGACCAAAATTGTCTTTATCTTGCCATCTCTCAGGACTTTTAGTTTCTTCTTCTCATCAGGGCGCTGGGTGGAGACAAGAATAGGTAATTTTCTTGAATTTTCAACCTCATGACCATCAAACTCAAGGATGACATCAAGTTGTTTTAACCCTGCATCATCAGCAGGGCTTCCATCAATGACCCGTTGAACCAGGGCTCCTTTGGCTATATCCATACCTAGCGTTTTTGCCATGGCTGCATCGACTGGTTGAACATATACACCGAGCCAGGCGCGGGTCACACGTCCATCAGACCGTAGATCCTCAACGATACGATTGACCAGATTGATAGGGATGGCAAAACCAATTCCCTGATTTCCACCACTTCGTGAAGCAATTGCTGAATTCATACCAATGAGCTCACCATCCAGATTCACAAGAGCACCCCCAGAGTTTCCAGGGTTGATGGCGGCATCAGTTTGTATAAAATTCTCATAATCGTTGAGACCCACAGAAGAACGACCTACTGCGCTGACAATGCCCTGGGTAACGGTCTGTGACAAACTTCCGGAGAAGGGACTTCCTATGGCAAGCACCCATTCACCTACTCTGATTTTGTCAGAGTCACCCATTATTATGGGTTTCAAATTTTTGGCATCAACTTTAATCAGGGCGACATCGGTTTCCGGGTCTGTACCGATTATTTCGGCATCGTATTCTTTATTGTCTGAGATTTGGACTCTAATGTTTTCACCTTTTTCAACGACGTGATTATTGGTGAGGATATAACCATCCTCACTAATAATGATTCCTGAACCCAGAGATGTACTTTTCATTTCCCGGTCGCCATCAGGCAGGAAGGGCCAGAGTTGTTTGGGAAACATTTCCTGGAAGCCTTTGTACTGTTCCATGGCGGGATGCTTATAGACATGCTCACTGGTGATGGTTACAACCGAAGGAGAAACCTGTTCAGAAATATCGGCAAAGGCATTGCTCAAGGCCTTAGCTACCCCAATATCTGAGGCATTCAAATTTAGTGGCAACAAGATTGCGATTAGAAATATGGGGGTAAATAGTAGTATGTGTTTTTTCATATAGTCTCCATTTATTTGACAAAGCTTTTTATGCCGGATGAAATGAAAGGTTTCATATAATTTTTTAATTGATGCATTGAGTCAGTTCTATGTTGAAATCTATCATTTTAATCCAAGTGAAGTATGCATAAACTATCTACTATCCCCACTAATTCTTTTTAATTAGTTTGATCCCATGACTGGAAGAGAAAGAGTTTTATCAGCGCTCAACAGGATTGAGACATCAAGGGTTCCGCTGGGCGAGATTGGTGGCGGTTACACGGATACAATCATTCAAGCGGTTTTAGGTGATAAATATGATCTGGGGACAGATGGATATTTTTTGAATCATCAACGAATACGTGAACTCCTGGGGGCTGACATTGTTGGTGCCCGTGTCGTTGGACCCGCGGTGGAAATGGTGGGGATCCATGAAGATTGGGGCACCGAAACCTTTAGAGACTACTGGGGAGCCACCCACACCCAACCCCCTGATGCAACGGTTCAGCTTGTGGATCCCATTGCCCATAGCCCGGAAGAGCTGGCATCCTGGAGCCCCCCTGATGTTAGTCATTTTGACTCCACTCAGGTTACGAGATGGAAGCGTTCCACCGACTTCTTTGTATTGGCTACCCTCAATGCAGGATTCGATCTGGGTTACGAATTGTTGGGTTTTGAACGGTTTATGATGTGGACCCTCCAGGCACGTGATACAATGAAACAGTACTATGAAAAGCTTATTGAAACAAATTTAACACTGGCGTTGATGAGTGCCCATGCAGGTGCGGATGCCATTCTTATAGCTGATGATCTGGCATTTAATTCGGGTACATTTGTTGATCCAGAGTATTTAAGAAGTGACTATTTCCCCATTCTAAAGAATATGATTACCGAAATAAAAAAGACAGGTCTTCCTGTTTTCTTCCATTCCGATGGAGATCTGAGGAATATTATTCCCGATCTTATTGATTGTGGCATTGATGTATTGCAATCATGTGATCCCAATGCAAATATGGATATTCCCTTACTTAAGGGGGAATATGGGCAAGATCTGGCATTCATGGGTAACATTGATGTAGACTTGCTGGCCAATGGCACCATCCAAGAGGTTGAGGATACAACTCGAAACTTGATTCAAAATGCCAGAAGTGGTGGTGGTTTCATTCTGGGAACCAGCAATGTGGTTGCCTCCTACTGTCAACCTGAAAATTTGAAAGCAATGTATGCTGTCGCCCATAAGGAGTTGAAATAAATGTCTTCTGATTCCATTCAACAAGCCATCCTTATGGGAAATGTGGCTTCAATTTCTGCTGATGTAAACCGACTGCTTAGTGAAGGGATCAATAGCCAAAAGATTCTGGATGAGCAGCTCCTCCCTGGAATGGCCATCGTGGGTGACCGTTTCAAACGCAACGAAATGTTTTTACCTCAGGTGCTCATGTCGGCACAGGCCTTGCAAACCGCCATTGATATCCTGAAACCTCATCTGGCTGGAAATTCTGAAGCTCGCCAGCGACATACAGTAGTCATTGGTACTGTGAAGGGCGATATGCATGATATTGGTAAAAATCTGGTGAGAATCATGCTCATCGGTGCTGGTTTTGAAGTTATCGACCTGGGTGTTAATGTTCCAGCCCAGCGATTTCTGGAAGCAAGTTCTCAACACCAGGCAGCCGTTGTCTGTCTCTCCGCGTTATTGTCATCAACCATGAACAATATGAAGGAGGTTGTTGAGGCTTTTAGGGGTCATCCAGACCTGAAGGACACAAAAATTCTCATCGGTGGTGCTCCAGTAAGTCGTGAGTTCTCACAGAGTATTGGTGCAGATGGGTATGCACCCACAGCTCCGGCAGCGGTAGAGCAAGTACAACAATTTTGTGGGCGGTAGAAAATCGCTTCCCAGACATTTATTAAACTGGATAACATATGATTACTCTCATTTCACCTGCTAAAAGCGTCAATTTTAGCGAGCCCGCTCCGACTGGACTGTTTACGTCTCCAGATTTACTTAGTCATAGCAAACAACTCATCACACAGTTGAAGCGAATTAAAAAGCTTGAACTTATGGAACTTATGTCCATCAGTGAGAATCTCGCTGATCTCAATATTCCCAGATATAAAGCCTTTAAACCACCCTTCAGTCTTGATAATGCCAAGCAAGCACTTTTCGCCTTTACCGGTGATGTGTATCAGCACATGCGAATCAATACCTATGATACTGAGAAACTTCATTTTGCCCAGAAACATTTAAGAATTCTTTCTGGCCTGTATGGATATTTGCGTCCCCTGGATCTTATTCAAGCCTATCGCCTGGAGATGAAAACCCCATTGAAAACGAAGCGGGGGGATAATTTGTATCAGTTCTGGGATAAAAGAATTACACGTGCCCTAAATAAAGATTTAAAGACTGATGTGTCCCCTGCGATTATAAATCTGGCCTCCAGGGAGTATGCAAGGGTTGTGGATTTTAAGGCTATCAAGGCACAGGTAATCAATATTGAGTTTAAGGAAGTTGAAAATGGTCAAGCCAAGGTCATTGCCATTTTTGCTAAATGGGCGCGGGGAATGATGGCAGACTATATCATTCAGAATAATTTGGATGAACCTGAGCAGCTCAAAGCATTCAATATATCTGAGTATGAATTTTCGAAAAATGATTCGGGGGTTTCAAACTGGGTGTTCACCCGGCCCCGTCCTGAATAAAGGCTAAATCAGGTTTTCAGTATTGGAAGTGTGATGGTGAAGGTAGTGCCCTGATCCAGGACGCTTTCCACTGAAATGGCACCTTTATGATCGGTGACAATACTCTTCACAATGGCCAGACCTAATCCAGTACCATTATGTTTTTGATGGGTAAAGAATTCATCAAACACTTTGGAAAGTACCTCTGCATCCATCCCATGACCGGTATCAGATAAGGTCATTACAAGATGGTCATCGCTAACCTGGCTTCTAATGGTAAGCGTACCACCTGCGCTCATGGCTTCAATGGCATTGTTGGCCAGATTTTCATACACTCTATAGAATCGACTGGGGTCAATATTAATTATCGCTTCACCCTGAAAATCAGTCACCAACTTCATATTCTGCTGTACTAAATTCTGGTGCAGACTGGTGAGTGAGTCCTCGATGCAGTCAGGAAACTTCATTTCCTGTAACTGGAGTGTTGAACTGCCTTTCGCAAAGGCCAACAGTTCCTGGGCAAGCGTATTAAACTGATTGACTTGCTGTGAAATAATTTTGGTATATTTGACCACATCTTCGTGGGCCATTTCTTTTAACCCGATGAGCTGTGCAAATCCTGCAATGGTGGTCATTGGATTTTTCAGATCATGCAAAATCGTAGAAGCCATGCGTCCGACAATGGATAGGCGCTCATTTTCCACCAGAGCTTCTCGAGTGGCATTGAGCTCTTCAATGATGCGGCTGAGTTCTCGATTTTTAACTTCAAGGGTGCCAATGAGTGTTGAATCAGTTTTACGAAGATATTGAGAAATACTTCTGGCAACTTCAAGGGTGAATTGGGGGAAGTGATTGACCAGCTCCAGGAAGCCCTCTTTCTGAACAACCAGTACTTCACTCTCTTCTTTTGCAACGATACCAGCACTGCGGACTTTGTCTTCCACCAGAGCCATTTCACCGAAGAGTTCACCCGATTGATCAATGACATTTAACACTTCCTGGTCATCGCCCTCAATGGATTTAACAACTTCCAAACGCCCTTTGATCATCACAAAGAACTGGTTTGCAACAGCGCCTTCCTCAATGAGTACTTCCCCGGGGGCGAACAGTTGTCGCTGCATGAGGCTGCTAATTTTCTCCAGCTCTCCGGGAAGAATACCAGAGAATGGTTCTAATCCTTGTAATAGCGGTATGGGAGGTGGGTTAAGGATGCGCATAGGCAAAATTTAAATAATTAATTGCCCTCAAAAGGGATGGGAATCTGGTGTTTAGATTTTGGTAAGAGATTGTATCCGATGGCAGGTAAGTCGATGATAAATTTTGTGCCTACCCCTTCCACACTCTCAATATTTATTATGCCATCATGTTCATCCACAATACGTTTTACGATGGCTAACCCTAGACCTGTACCCTTGCGTTTTCCATGGGTATAGAATTCTTTAAAGGCATTTTCTCTGACTTCATCCGACATTCCGAAACCATCATCTTCCAAAACGATACGGATACCTGTTTCTACTTCCATGCTGTGAACCGTAAAGGTTCCTGTTTCATCGAGTACATCCAGGGCGTTGTTGGCAATATTTTCCATGACTCTAAAAAAGCGACCATTGTCTATTCTGACTTCACCCTCAAATTTCAAATCCCTGACAAAGGAGACACCTCGTTCTTCAAATTTCAAAATGAGAGAATCACAACATTCCTGCAGATAGCCAGCCATTTGAACTGATCTCAAGCGCATTTGCTCTCCACCCTGGGCAAAGGAGAGGAGATCCTGGGTCATGGTCGTAAACTGGATGACCTGCTTGGCAATGATATCGGCGTATTTCGCAAGTTGTTCACCGCTATGCTTCTTCATCTTTATTAATTGAGCATAGCCACCAATGGTGGACATAGGGTTTTTCATATCGTGCAAAATGGTTGAAGCCATGCGTCCAATCAGTGATAGACGCTCTTTACCGATGAGCTCTTCCTGGGTTTCCTGCAGGCGGTAATTCATATGACGGAGCTCATCATTTTCTTTTCTTAGCTTATTGATGAGACGCTCATCTGTATCTCTCAAGAACTGAGAAATATTTTTAGCAACTGACAGGGTGAAGAGGGGAACGGAATGCACAAGCTCAAGGAAATCTTCCTTGGAGACGGCCAGGACTTCACAATCACTATCTGCAATCATGCCTGCGCTGCGAGGCTTGTCCTCCAGGAGGGCCATTTCTCCAAAAAGACCACCAACCTCATCGTAGAATCCCAATACTTCAGACTCATTTTCTCTGACCTGTTTCTCAATTCTCACTTTACCAGAAGCCAAAATATAGATGTGATCACCAATTGAATTTTCATGAATAATGGACTCTTCATGGTCATAATGACAAGACTCAATCTTCGAGTGAATTTGCTTTAGCTCATCATCAGGAATATGCTCAAAAATTTTCCATTTTTTCAGTGAGGCTAAACTGGGTTTTTTAATCAGTTTCATTTGGGTACCAGCGCTATTGAGAAGTCATTCATAGTCTACTTTATTTACCACTTTGTCAGCAACAAAAGCATTGAATTTCTTAAACTATTTTGAGCTTCAATCATGTTTGCAAATATGATGAAACTCGATCAAGTAATTATTTTAATTCCACTCCTGGGAAAATTACAGCCAATATTTACTCAATCTTCTAAGCTAATCCCGATTGCCATATTTCAAACCATGAATCAGCTTAAATCCCTTGCCACAGAGTGTCTCAAGTGAATCCAAAATCATGGTTCAGCCAGTTAAGATATTTACTAGGTCCTTTAAAAAAAGCCCTCCCAGAAAAACTGAGAGGGCTGTGTGTTAAAACAGTGTGGCTGTGCCTTTATAGTTCGCGAGCTGCTGCCTGTGCTGCTGCCAATCTGGCAATAGGCACGCGGAAAGGTGAACAACTCACATAATCGAGACCAACCCTGTGGCAAAATTCAACTGAGCTTGGCTCACCACCATGCTCGCCACAGATTCCCAGCTTAATGTCAGGTCGAGTTTCTTTTCCTAATCTGCAGGCCATTTCGACAAGTTGTCCAACACCTTCCTGGTCAAGCACCTCGAAAGGATCATTCTTCAGGAGGCCTTTTTCCAGATAAACAGGAAGGAATTTTCCGGCATCATCACGGGAATATCCAAAGGTCATCTGTGTCAAATCATTGGTTCCAAATGAGAAGAATTCAGCACTGGTGGCAATTTTATCAGCCGTCAAAGCAGCACGAGGAATTTCTATCATCGTTCCAACAAGGTGATCCACTGAATCTCCAACTTCAGCAAACAACACCTTGATGGTATCGCGAACAATCTTTTCCTGAAGTTCCATCTCAGCCAGGGTTCCAGTAAGTGGAATCATAATCTCTGGTATGGCAACGATTCCCCTCGCCTTAAGAGCAAGGGCTGCCCCCATGATGGCTTTTGTCTGCATCACAGTGATTTCAGGGTAGGTGTTACCCAGACGACAACCTCTGTGGCCTAACATGGGATTAAACTCTGCAAGATCATCTACTTTTTGTGAGATGACCTTTATGTCGACACCCATGACATCAGCCATTTCCTGCTGACCTTTTTCGTCATGAGGAACGAACTCATGTAAAGGTGGATCCAGAAGACGAACCGTCACGGGAAGATCCTGCATGGCTTCAAAGATACCTTCAAAGTCTTTCTGCTGGATGGGTAGAAGTCTTTCAAGAGCGGCTTCCCGACCAGCCTGATCCTCTGCAAGGATCATCTCACGCATGGCAACAATCTTGTCACCTTCGAAGAACATGTGCTCGGTACGACATAGACCGATACCCTTGGCACCAAATTCTCTGGCGATTTTGCTCTCGCGGGGGGTATCTGCATTGGTACGAACATACATTCTTGTAAATTTATTGGTGAGATCCATAAGCTGGCCAAAAGCACCGCTTACTTCAGGATCAATGGTTTTAATCTTGCCTTCGAAAATTTCACCAGTGCTACCATTAAGTGAAACCCAGTCTCCTTCATTAAAGACACTACCATCTACGGTCAAGGTTCTCGCTTTATAGTTAATTTTTATTGCACCAGCGCCTGACACACAACACTTACCCATACCGCGAGCAACCACAGCGGCGTGAGAGGTCATACCACCACGAGCAGTAAGGATACCGTTGGCAATATTCATACCCTCAAGATCTTCTGGAGAAGTTTCAATTCGGGCCAGGATGGAATTTTCATATTTGTTGGCTTCATCAGCATGAAATACAAGCTGCCCAGTAGCGGCACCAGGTGAAGCAGGCAGACCTTTGGTCAGAACCCGAGCTGAAGCCATGGCTTCTTTATCAAAAACGGGGTGTAGCAGCTCATCCAGCTTGTTGGGCTCGACGCGCATGAGAGCTTCTTTTTCATCAAGCTCACCCGCTTCCAGCTGTTCCATGGCAATCCGCACCATGGCAAAACCAGTTCTCTTGCCACTACGGGTCTGGAGCATCCACAGCTTACCGTCCTGCATGGTAAACTCAATGTCCTGCATATCTTTGTAATGGTCTTCAAGTCGCTGCTCGATACTGTGTAGCTCTGCATAGATCTCCGGCATGAGCTCTTCCAGTGAAGGAAAATCCCTTTTGCGCTCTTCTTCAGAAACGCCAGCCAGGACGGCCCAACGTTCAGAACCGATCTTGGTGATCTGCTGAGGTGTGCGAATACCGGCTACTACATCTTCGCCCTGGGCGTTGATGAGGTATTCACCATTAAACTGGTCCTCGCCCGTTCCAGCATCCCGAGTAAAGGCAACGCCGGTACCAGAGTTGTCTCCCATGTTGCCAAACACCATGGCCTGAACATTTACAGCAGTTCCCCAATCACCGGGGATTTTGTTCAACATGCGGTAGTAAACTGCACGGGGAGTTTCCCATGAATCAAATACTGCCATAACTGATCCCCAGAGCTGATCCCAGGGATTGTCTGGAAAACTGTGACCGGTTTTTTTGGTGACAGCAGCTTTAAATTGAGCCACCAGTGTTTTTAGATCTTCAACATTGAATTCTGTATCCAGCTCATAGCCCTTGGTCTCTTTGAGCGCTTCCATAATCTCTTCAAAGGGATCGATATCTTCTTTGGATTCAGGTTTCATACCTAAAACCACATCACCGTACATCTGTACGAAACGACGGTATGAATCCCAGGCAAAGCGCTCATTACCAGATTTCTTGGCAAGGGCTTCAACGGCAGTGTCATTAAGACCAAGATTTAGAACGGTGTCCATCATACCGGGCATGGAAACACGGGACCCAGAGCGAACTGATAGAAGCAGGGGGTTCTCTTCGTCGCAAAATTTTGCACCCATGACCGCTTCAACTTCTTTTACTGCAGCTTCGACTTCAGCCTTAATGAGCTCAACAGTCTGGTCGCGACCAACTTGATTATACTCCGTACAAACTTCTGTGGTGATGGTGAAACCAGCAGGAACAGGAATGCCCAGGCCACTCATTTCAGCCAGGTTGGCTCCCTTGCCTCCCAGAAGATTTCTGTAGGAAGCATCTCCTTCGGCTTTTCCACCTCCGAATGTGTAAACGCGTTTTGTCATGATTAAATCATCCTTTCAAATCAAATATATATAATAGTAGGGTAAAAGTTGAATCGTGTCTCAGATCAGAGTGACGTATTGCCATGCGCGGAATTAAACCCTTTTCCATACGATTTGCCACAGTTTTCAATCGCTTTTATCAATCCCTGATTCCGATATAAAGCCCAGTTAAAGAGTTTTGTCTGATACATTTGATCAAAAAAGTTTGTGGGTTCACGATATCTGATTATCAGCGATCTTTAGATGAACAGTTTCCTTTCTGTTAAGTAATATGTCTCATA
>JADHUM010000068.1 GCA_016784545.1 Candidatus Neomarinimicrobiota bacterium | reverse complement strand
GTGAAATCTGATGTTTTGAGGGGTAGTTGGTCATCAATAATTGAAGCCCCTAGAAACACGTAACCCCCTATATATTAGGGGGTTACTGTCTGTACACCGCCCAGGACTCGAACCTGGAACCAATTGATTAAGAGTCAACTGCTCTACCAATTGAGCCAGCGGTGCATTCAATCGGTGTTCTCTTTTGCGTCGAATTTCTACCCTTCTCTTTGATGCGCCCCTCGACTCCGCTTGGGGTGACGAGGACAATATTGAGAACGGTAAGAAAGACCTCTTAATAACGCAAAAAGCGGGGTGAATATAGTCGGCAAGCCAGGGCTTGTCAATGTACGGAATGTATGTTAAAACAGGTTTCAATCTACAGGGGCAACCTGTTTTAGAACTGTTGAAACACAGTTTGGGTTAAAAGAGGAAGCAGGTTGGTCCAAAGGACTGAAACCTGCTTCCAATATTCGCAGTGTTCGAAGCGATGACTCACTTCCACCTGGCTCAAGGATCAGCTTGCAGGAAGACACGGGTCGCTAAATTTACCTAAAACGAAATCTGTGCAATCAGTGAAATCCGTGGTTGCTACACCACCAGTTTGCCCATGAATTCTCTGGCACTCACCTTTTCACAATCAAAGATCATATCCTTGATTTCTACTAGACGATCAGCACTCAAAACACCTGAAGCCAGACTGTTGAACTTGTTTGTGAGATCCTCAAGTGTCATGGGTTCCCGGGGATCACCTTTGGGATATTCCAGATACTCTTCAAAGGAACGACCATCATTGGTGGTCACCACAACCCGGGAAGGCTGCTTGGCTGGAAACATGGCTTCAAACTCCAGTGAAGGCTCACCAATGATCTTATCAATCACCTCAAAAATCTTGGGATCATTCAGCTTTTCATCTGAGAATGACTGCGTCGTGATCTTCTTATCCACAATGGCAGCAGCCATGCAATAAGGCAGGGAGTGATCAGCGGTTTCCCGCGATTCAGGACGATATTTAGTTGGATCAAAAAGGATGTCATAAGCCTGGGCAAATGCTGTCACCTTGACCTCTTTGATATCGGTATAATCAAGATCATTGTTGATCATGGCATTTAAGGCACAGGAGATATGGGTGTGGGTCAACGCTTCCGTTGGGAAGGCCTTCATACCGCATTCCAAAATCTTGTAACTCTCACCCAGCTTGCCTACCAGTGCATCCACATCCCAGGACCAGGAAGAAACGCCATCACGACCTTCCATATCCGTTGGATTGACAGTCTCATCCTTGGCATTCCAGCCCACAAAAGCATCCATAAATCCTTCTTTGCCCTCAAAGACCTTCTCTGTCCCTGAATAGCCCTTTTGAGATAGCAACGCTGCGAAAACACCGGCCTGTGTAGCCATGGGATCCACAGTATTCTTCATCATGGTCAATTTTCCGGCTGTGGGACAACCAATGGTGTGATTGTGACATCCATTGATACCAATGGCATTCACCATTTCATCTACACTGAGCCCCAGTACCTTGCCTGCCACAATGGGAGATACAAATTGCGTCAGTGTGGCATGATGCCATTTCCGCTCACGGACACCTGGCTTGGCAAACAGACACATCCGCATCTCGAATTCATAAGCCAGCACAATGGCAACAATGACATCCTTCATGGAGGCATCCACCTTTTCTGCGGTGGAAAAAGCAGCCGGCATGATATCACTGGGATGACTGGGATCGTCCTTCCAGTAAATGTCATTGAAATCCAGAGCGCGGATCATGAGAGCGTTGACCAAAGCCGTACTCACTGCAGGCATTTTATCACCAAAACCCAGCACTGTGGATTCAGCCGTCCCACCCATTTCCTGATAGATCTCCAGCATGGATTTCACATCATGGGTACCCATACTTCCATAGGCACAACCAATGGAATCGTAGAGATAACGTTTTACCTCATAGACCACCTCTTCCGGCAGGTCCTCGTATTTCAAACCGACAGCAAATTCAGCCATCTGTCTTGCGATTGATTTTTCCAATTCTTACTCCTTTTTTATATGCAACCACAGATTACACAGATTGCACGGATAAAAATTATGGTTTTATTGTTAATTATAACACCATACGCTCATGTTTGAGAGAGGTTTGCCCGAAATTAATTATCAAGCCAACTTTTAAACCCGTTACTTTCAAATAGTTGAGTATTTGTGCTCTCTCAATATCTGAAATTTTTGAGATTGCCTTCAATTCCACGATGACTTTTTCATCAACAACAAGATCACAGAAAAAATCTTTGATCTTGACTCCCTTATAAATTAAAGGGAATTGTTTTTGAGACTCCACTGCAAGATCACCAGCTTTTAGCTCAATTTTCATCGCTGCCTCGTAGGCCGATTCCAGGAAACCTGGACCCAGTTCCTTGTGAACTTCGAAAGCGCACCCAATAATTTTATAGGTCAATTCCTCGTGGATAAGTCCAGTCGTTTTCAAAACCATTCTTCTGTGTAATCCGTGAAATCCGTGGTTTGCTAATATCCTATTAGTTCAGTTTGGCTATGATGGCATCTGCCATTTCGGTGGTTGAGGCTGCACCTTTTTCAACCACATCAGCCCGACCGGCCATCTTGGCCATATCATAGGTTCTGACCTTGCCTTCGGCGACCACATCAGCAACTGCTTTGCGGATCTTGGTCGCGATGGTCTGCTCATCAATGAAATCCAGCATCATACAGGCAGATTCTACCATGGCAATAGGATTCACAATAGACACAGGAAAATCTGCATACTTCGGTGCGCTCCCGTGAGTTGGCTCAAAGACACCAATACCGGTTTCAGGATTATACTGAGCACTACAGGCAAAGCCCAACCCACCGATGAGACCGGCAAAACCATCAGAAACGATATCGCCGAACATGTTTCCAGCTACGATGACGCCATAGTTTTCAGGATTTTTGGTCAGCCACATCATCTGGGCATCAATATTTGTGTTCCACAATTCGATCTCTGGAAAGTCAGCTTTCTGAATCTGCTGAGCCATTTTGTACATCATCCCGGATGTTTCTCGAATCACGTTTGGTTTTTCACAAACAGTTACTGATTTGTAGCCATATTTCCTGGCATGTTCAAAGGCAGCCCTGAGAATTCTCTCTGTGGCCTTCTTGGTGAAGATCCGCGTGGATACTGAAACCTCCTCAACGGGTGTGTTGCCAAAGTTCTTCACAAAACGCGGATGGGTCATAAGGGCATCATGAACCTGTTTTGGTGGATTACTCCATTCAACGCCACCATAAAGTCCTTCAGTATTCTGACGGAAAATGGCCACATCAACTTCAGGTTCATCCACGCCACCATCAGCGGCTCTGCGGATAAAATTTAAGGGGTTGCCTTTGTAGGTACGACAGGGACGCAAACAAATGTCCAGACCAAAATGCTGTCTCAGACCAACAATGGGACTTGAATATACCAGACCCTTGGCCTGTAATTCAGGTGCCAACTCTTCAAATGCTTCATCCTTGGGCTTGGATGTAATGGCGCCAAACAGTCCGATTTTGTGCTCAGCCAGAAGATCCAGAGTACGCTGAGGTAATGGATTGCCCTCACTGCGCCAGAACTCCCAGCCAATGTCACCTTCAACATAATTTGCTTCAAAGCCAGCGGCCTCAAGCACGCGAATGGTTTCGTCTAAAACCGGTTTCCCAATGCCATCACCTGGCATGCTTACGATTGTTCTTTTTCCCAATTTCATTCTCCTTTTATACTTAAAGTATTAACTGCAATAAATTTTGTTTTTCAAAACCACAGAGATCGCAGAGTACGCAAAGTATTTTTTTTGCTCGTCCTCTGATAAGTCTGAAGCTGTTTTCTAAGATATTCAACAAACCTCTGCGTGCTTTGTGCTCTTCGCGGTTAATTGTAAAATATCGGATAAATTATTTAAAATAGTAGCACCTGTTTTACTCAACGCTTTTCGGGTTTGATGCCCGCCGGGGATCAGCACACAATCCACACCTAAGGCTTCTGCAACTTCATAATCGTGTTCTGTATCTCCAACAAAAAGAACTTCAGATGGTTTAAGGGCTAGTTCCAGCATCCAGTGAATAGCATTTTCAACTTTACTGTGAGCGTAATGGTTGTCCAGTCCAACGATTTTCAAAAATCGATCCGTCAGTCCAAAATGCCCAACCAACTCATCCAGAGTATTTTGTTTATATGCTGAAAGGATGGAGTGCGTTACACCCTTATCGCTCAATAGCCCTAATACCTTCTCCACACCCTGATGAAGACCAACATCATATTTATGTTGTTCATAACCATCAATAAATTCTGTGCCCACTACTTCAAAGGATTCATCCTTAAAATCAAACCCGAGCCGACGGTAGTAGTCGATAACCGGGAAGCCAAAAATCTTTTGATAATGGTCATGGCTGATGGTGGACATATCCCGTTTTGCCAGGGTCTCATTAATGACCATGACAGCCATCCTTGAATCATCCAGGAGTGTCCCATTCCAGTCCCACATGATGTGTTTGTATGGGAAGCTAGGCATGGTACTTATTCTGTATTTTCAGCGATCCAGGCGTCAAAAGTCTTAACGTCAAAAGTCGAAAGTCGCTGAGTGCCGGAGAAAGAAAGGGGTTATATTTGGGACGCATAGCAGAGGGAATCCTTTTCACTTTTCACTTTTCACTTTTCACTTTTCACTTTTCACTTTTCACTTTTAAAAGCTATTCCGTCATCTGCGCTTTAAATTCAATAATGACTGCTGCCCGCTCATGGGCCTCTTCCAAAGCTTTGCGTATGGCCTCTTCCATCTCATCTTGTTGAAAACAATCTGCAGGTACTGGTAGCTCAAAAAGGATGGACTCAACTGGATCCTCCCCTACAATTCTTAAATCTTGAACACTGAAGCCCTCATTGAAGGAGGCTAAAGCCTTTTCGATAACCTCGCGAATATCCTGAACCACCTTCCCAGAGGCAGCCACGGGATCAATATGAGTTACCACCTCAGCATTCAACTCATGGGCCAGCTTGTGCTCTACATTATCAGCAATGTTGTGGGCAATGGCTGGTGAGGTCTTTTCATCAATTTCAATATGGAGTGAAATAAAGCTCTGATCACCATAGTTGTGGACGACGACATCGTGAACCTGCTGTGCGCCAGGAACTGTAGTAGCCAGGGTTGTGATTTCCTGGATAAACTCAGTCGTGGCCGGTTTCCCAAGTAGATCATCAATGGCTTCACGGGCAATTTCGTAAGCGGCATGTAGTATCATAATGGCCACCCCAAGACCCATGATGCCGTCCACATAAGGAACTCCATAATAAGCCCCAATGAGCGCTACAATCACCAACACGGTTGTGTAAACATCACTTTTGTGGTGTACCGCATCGCCTCGGAGGGCATCTGAATCAATGAGGTTGCCCAATTGATATGCGAAAAAAGCCATCCAGGCTTTGCCGACAGCTGTCAGGGTCACCACCCCGATGAGTAGCCAGTTAATTTTTGTCACATCGATATCTGCTTCAGAAAAGAACAAACGATCCACGGCACCCTTAAAAAACTCCAGCGCCACCACCGCCATAAGAATAGCAATGGTCAGTGTGGCTATGGTTTCTGCGCGACCATGGCCAAAGGGATGTTCTTTATCTGCTGGCTTTTGAGCGACCTTAAACCCAAAAATAACCACAATGGAGGTACCCACATCGGAAAGGGTGTGAAAGGCATCTGCAATCAGGGCGAGGCTGCTTATCATCCATCCAAAAAACAACTTGATTGCAAACAGGACAAAGTTACCAATAATGGAGACCCAGCCTTCCAACATGCCCACATGACCCCGAAAAGCGCTTGAACCTGCTTTAACACCTTTCGGCGTGGTGATTCGAATCAGAAAGTTGGTAAAGCCCATCTGCTACAACCGTTCCTTGACCCAGTTTTCGAGTCCGTCCGTCAAAACCAGTTCCTGAGCAGCTGCTCCTACTGGGCTCAGTGAATATGATTTTCCATTATAGTTCATCGTTGCACTCTGGAAATTGATGGTTGCCTTAATTCCTGTGGCAACTGTCAATGCATCCCGACCATGGGCATCCAGAAGATCCTGAACCAGTTCTGGAGCCTCTAACACCATAAAGCCATTGTTGATGGCGTTGCGCTTATAGGTTTCACTGAATGAGCCGGCCAGGACCAGAGATATACCACGATATTTCAGAGATGTGGCGGCTTGCTCCCTGGAACTACCGGTTCCAAAATTAAAACCACCCACCAGGAAATCGCCTTGCTCCACCATATCAACAAAGGCAGTATCGTAGTTTTCCATGACCACACCAGCCTGTTGTTCAGGGGTGAAGTCATCGATATAGGTATATTTCCCAGGGTAAATACCATCTGTGTTTAGATTATCCTGATGACAGAAGAGAATATTGCCGGTCAACGCTCCGGGAAATCCATCAAGAATGCTGACTGCAACTGATTCAGCAGCAGCTTTTTTATTGGTCTTAATGTCACCCTGAGGTTGAGAATTATCATAGTCATAGGGTGATACCACTTTCCCGGTAACCGCTGAGGCAGCTACCACCGCAGGTGACGCCAGATAGGCCTTGGCACTCTTGGCACCCATGCGACCCTTAAAGTTGCGGTTGGTAGCAGAAATACCCACTTCGTTTTCTTCCAGCAACCCAACACCGAGACCAATACATGGTCCACAGCCAGGAGGTAAGGCTCTTGCTCCAGCATCCACCAGAGCCTGCCAATCTCCCCTGCTCTCACTCTCAGCCTGAACTTCGCTTGAGGCTGCTGCGATGTAGAACTCAACATGATCAGCTACTTTTTGACCCTTAATGGTCCTGGCTGCTTCAGCCAGATCTTCCACGCGGCTATTTACACAGGATACCAGATAGGCTTTGTGAATTTTCAGGCCTGCTTTTTCCATGGTTTTTGCTGCTGTCATGGTCTTCACATTATCAGGACCAGATACATTGGGTTCAACTGTGGCAAGATCGAGAGCGAGTTCCTTTGCATAAAAAGCATCTGGGTCTGCATAGGGAGCTGTCTGTTTGAGTTGCGAGATTCGACCATAATTCATGCGTGGGGAATCACCATCTTTGGAGTCTGCATCTGACTCAACGCCTGAGAGCCCCCTTTTCTCGACAGATAACGCCCGGGCTTCCAACCAGCTGAAAGTCACATTATCAATGGGGAAGACACCGGCAAGGGCACCCCACTCTGTAGTCATATTAGCGATGGTCAGTCGTTGATCAATGGAGAGTGAAGCCAGACCATCACCATGAAATTCGATGGCATGATTCAAGACTTCATCATGATTAAATAATCCAGCCAGGGTAATAATGACATCCTTGCCCGTCACTCCCGGTCTCAGCTGACCTTTCAATTCAACCCTGGCAACAGGCGGCACTTGCCACCAGGTTCTGCCTGTAGCCCAGATTGCGGCTGCATCCGTTCTTACAATGGGGGTTCCCAGAACACCAAGTCCACCGTACATATTGGAGTGACTGTCAGAAGCCACCACCATACTACCCGGCCAGGCATAGCCTTCTTCACACATGATCTGATGACCAATCCCGCGACCAGCAGGATAAAAATCAACACCCATTGCTTTGGCAAAGGCTTCAATACCAGCATACTTCATGAGATTGGCCTCGCTCTTGTCCTGAACATTGTGGTCCAGAGCATATACTGGTTGTCGTGGATTAGCCACTTTGGTAGCACCGATGGCTTTGAATTTATTCATCACTGCACCCGTGTTATCATGGGTCATCACATGGGCTGGAGAAATTGAGAGAAAATCACCACTCCTCACTCTATGTCCCTGCTCCAGATCCACAGCATATTTTTGTGCGATTTTCTCAATCAAATTTTGTGACATATTTACTTCCTTCTCAAAAATGCAACCACCGATTACACGGATTGCACCGATTTTTTAAAATACACCAATCATCATAAAACCATTCGAGCATGCTTTAATGATGTTTCGCCAAAATTGACAATTAAACCCACCCTCAATTCTGTGACTTTTAAATAGTTCAGGAGTTGTGCTCTTTCGATATCAGTAATTCTCTTGATCGCCTTTAACTCCAACACCACTTTGTCCTCAAGAACCAGATCATAATAGAAGTCTTTGATTCTAATGTCCTTGTAAATCAACGGAAAACTTTTCTGCGAATCTGCCTTTTTAGGTTGGCGTTTTTCAGCTCAACCTTCATCGCTTCCTCGTAGGCAGATTCCAAAAAACCCGGGCCTAGTTCTTTATGGACCTCAAATGCACATCCAATGATTTTATAGGTTAACTCCTTATGAATTAATTCCATGCTATTCAAAACCATCAATCAGTGAAATTCGTGTAATCCGTGGTTAAAAAATAATTATTTAATCTCAACCTTAACCGGCATGATCATTTGTATTTCACCACCTTCCAGGATGGGAATCAGATCATCGAGCTTGAGTGATTCAAGCACATTGCTGGAGATGAGATCAATTTTTGTATTCCGGTTCATCAGGGTTTTAAAATCCGTCTTTTTTTTATGGACAGGTAATTCTACAATCTCCACATCACCCTTTATACCAGCAGCCTTTTTGGCCAGCTTGATGGCATCATAGTAACCACCGATCTCATCGATGAGACCATATTTTTTGGCATCAGTCCCTGTCCACACACGACCCAGGGCCAGACTATCCAAAGCCTCTATGTCATCCAGGTTCTCACGGCCCTTGATCACTCTTTCCTTGAACTTCAAGTATGTGCTATTGATAGATCCAAGAATGGCTACACTCTCTTCATCTGTGGCGAGACGACTGCCACTGGCGAAATCTGCATTCTGACCCATTTTCAAGCCTTCAACTTGAATCCCGAAACGCTCCCTCAACTGGGAAAAATTGAGACGCATACCAATAACACCGATGGAGCCAGTTATAGTAGAGGGGTAAGCGATGATGGAATCAGCCTGACAGGCAATATAATATCCACCTGAGGCAGCTACATCTGACATGGATGCAATAAAGGGTTTGACGTTGGCCGAGTCGGTTTCTGTGGCTTTAAGAATTTCCCGCCACATAATATCTGAAGCCAACGCTGAACCACCCCCACTATCTATGCGCAGAACGATAGCTTTGATGGTCTCATCTTCACGGGCTTGCTTAATGGCTCCGGCAATGGTTTCATCACCCATGGTGGTTGAACCAGAGGGGCTTCTCTTGCTTTTTCCTGAAACGATGTTACCCACGGCATAAATGACAGCAATTTTATCTTTGACCTTATCATCCCGCCAGGCATATCGATACTCGGGGATTTCCTTCTTTATCTTAATTTTTTCAATATTTACCTTACCATCATTAAGATCATCAACATAATCGTCAAATTCATCAGGATACATGGTTCCAGTAATGAGCCCGGCCTCCTGGGCAACAGTCGTAAGGAAGTAAGGACCGTTGTCTATAACATCACGCGTTTTTTCCAGGTCCCAGTTTTTGCCTTCAGCCAGACCGGCAACAAACTCATCATAAACACCGGCCAGTAGCTGGGAATAGTTCTCACGCATGGCTTCAGACATCTTATCATTGAGGTAGGGGTCTGACGCGGTCTTATACGGACTCACACGCCAAACTTCAGGCACAATGGAAAGGGTGTCCAGCAAGCCCCTGAAAAAGGTCACTTCCATAGCCAGACCACGGAGGTCTACGGAAGCCATTTCATGGATGTAGATCTCGTCGGCCATGGATAGCAGATATGTACTTCCATTCCCCAGTCCGAATTTGCTATAGACGATAATTTCTTTCCCTGCGTCATGGAAGCGCTGGAAGGCCGCCCGCATTTCTGTCATTTTGCTAAACCCTGCTCTAACATTTCCCAGGTCTATGATCATTCCGTCAATATCAGAATCTTCGGTGTATTCCTCCATCTCATCGAGGAATTTTTTTAATTGTTTCCCATAGACAACGGCTCCTCCCAGGAAGGGAATATTCAGGTCAAAATTGATGGGGAAGTTGGGTTTCTTCATAGCAGGCTCTTCAATGAAGAGTCCCTCCAACTTCATGCGGATATAGGTTTTGGTATCCTTTTTAATAGCTTTTTTTCCAAAAATGGAGCGATAGGGATTTGTGGTTGATCGAAGCACCAGGGTTTGAGGATTACCACCGCTATTACCATGGCTTTCGATACCCATATCAGGCATAAAAAGACTTAGAGAAAACCCAAAATTGCTATTCCCTAATTCGGTAAAAACATTTAACCGCAAGCCTTTGAGAGGTTCGATAAAGCCAGTGAGAAAACCATCGAGGTCAGAACTGCCTTCTGTGATTCCCAGATCATATCCAGCACCATAACGACCTGATCTATTTTGAAAAGCTACACCAGTATTAAGCCTGAGAGGATCATTTGAGCCTGACCAGACATTTTGGACCTGGGCACCCAGCGCAAGCATGGGAAACGGACGATGCATCCACCCCAGATCATAGCGTCCCTTCGACCAGTCTGAATTATCGAAACTGTAAGTGAACCCCATACTGTGTGATGTGGAGATCTTGATCCCCTGGCTAAAACTCCAGATGTTTGTGGCAGAGTTTACATCCCATTGATACCCGAAACCCGAGTTCCCGGATTGGCTGTAATAGGCAAAATCCTTGGTGAACTCAGATCCGTCAAAATGGGTCATCAACATACTTTCAGTATGATGATTAAACCCCAGACCAGCTGGATTATAGCGCAGAGCCATCGGATCATCAGTAGCGGCCACCGATGGTTGTACTGGCTGGATTTGAGCCATCAGGAGACTCGTACTCAAGATTAATAATATGATTGCTCTGGCCATAAAAAAACGTCCTTTCGCTAGGGTTTTATATCTGATCTGTAACCATGTTTCGAATTATGCCTTGAAGGGTTCAAATGACACAAAATCAGCGTGGTGCACAATAATTGATTCCACCGTTCTCATTCCCAGGTCTCCCTCTTTGGAGTGGGTTGCGATAATATGCTGAACCTCGGCTGGCAATTTAAACTGAAAAGCAATTGATGCTCCGCTAAAGGGGTGGCGCACGATCTTGCCCATGGAACTCGTTCCCAGTTTGCCATCTTTCATTTCATACTCAAGCAACTTGCCGATATCAATCAGAATGGCCCCAGAGATCAGAATATCCATATCGATCTTCATGGAGTCACCAAAATTTTTCTGCATTCGTTCCGCAATATCCACGGCCAGTTGAACACAGGTTCGCTTGTGATTCATAAAGGATACATTTACATCCTTGATCAACAGGCTAAAGGGGATGACTTCAAGATCCTCAGGTGAAAGCACACTATTCTCAATTGCCCAAACCCAGGCATTTAATGTTTTTTCTCTTAGATCCGCATCCTTGATCCATTCGATCTCAGGCCAAATTTTTAGGACTTTTTCACGCATTGCATATCTCCGATTATTTAATATTTAACAATTAAAATTCACCGTTGTTTCTTTAATGTCTTTCTTGCAGCAAAGAATATTGCGGTCAACTCTTTAGCCTCTTTTATTATTTCACCAACTTGCATTTCTCATAATAAGTCTTCATCTCTAATAAATTCCAACCAAAACACTGATTCATCTATCTCCTCAAGTACTATACTTAGTTTCGAAGTGAAGCTTGCAGTTGATTGAGCCAATACAGCTGCACGATAATTTGCTGCAACTGAGGTTGAGCACCTCACTAATTGTGATTTGATATGTTTCCCCAATGTAGATTTGGGTATGGCAATAGACAACTTGACGCATCTATGAACGAAGTTCTTGGTCCTCTCTTTTAGTTCTTGACTATCCACAAGGCGAATAAATATTCAATCTTAATTTTTCAATTTTCAATTTTCAATTTTAAAAATCGTATCAATAACCGTCCCGTCGACCCATTTCACCACACCGATAGGTTCATCTGTGAGTTTTGGTTTCTGCGGTGTGGCGCCAATCAGGTCATCAATTTCAGCCTTCAATTCCTGTATGGTACGAATGGGAAGACCACTGTCTTTGGTGGCTTCGATAAGATCAGTTCGCAAGGGGTTGATGGCTATTCCACGTTCAGTAACAATAACATCCACCAATTCTCCCGGGCCTACCAGCGTGGTCACTTCATCCACAATGACAGGGATGCGGTCACGAAAAGCAGGAATGGGTAAGATTGTGCATTTACTAAACAGACAATTCTGCCAGCCACCTATACCGTGGAGCATTTGTCCATCAGAATGGGTCACGACGTTGGCATTAAAGTTTACATCCACTTCTGTCGCACCCAGCACGACTGCATCCAGCAGGGAGGCAAAATTCCCTTTACCATGCCAGTTATAGCTGGTGAAGGGCGAGGTGTTTATGTGACCCTCATTTTCACGCATGGATCTGACACCTTCCAGATCAAAGGTCTGACCATCAAGAATGTAGTCAGTAAGTCCCTCTTCCAGCATCTCAACCAGATACTTGGTGGATCCACCGCGAACAAATCGCGCCTTAATACCGGCTTCAATCATCATCTCTTTAAGATAGATGGCAAAGGCCAGGGCAGTGCCACCTGCACCAGCTTGAAAGCTGAAGCCATCTTTCATGATACCAGCCGCTTTGACAAATTTTGCAGTAAGCTCAGCTATATAGAGACGATCAGGGGACTTGGTGAGTTGTGTGGTTCCAGAAACGATTTTTTCCGGCTCTCCAACCTTATCCAACACCACGACATAGTCTACATTCTGACCCTGTATCTGCCAGGGGTAACAGGGAAACGGAACCAGATTGTCTGTTACAATGATCACTTTGTCAGCATACATGGAATCAGCCAGACCAAATCCAAGCAATCCGCAAGCGGAAGGTCCGCGATCTCCCGTAGCATTACCCATGGAATCAGCGGTCGGCGCTGCCAGCACGGCAATATCAATATGTACTTCGCCGTCCTGCACTGCCTGCCAACGTCCTCCGTGAGACCTTAAAACTGCCAGGCCGTCCATTTTACCCTGGGAAGCATAACTGCCCAGGGGTCCATTCAAGGAACCTTCTATATGATGAATCAGACCACTGTCCATGTGTTTGGTCAAGGGTGCATGACATGGAAAAGCAGCACTGGGAAACCACATCAAACCCTTGACACCGATTTCATCAGCTGCATCAAAAACCTGGTTCATCACCAGATCACCATTACGAAAATGGTGGTGTGAAGAAATGGTCATCCCATCTTTCAGTCCTGCCAGCTCCAGGGCTTCTCTGATGGATCCGACCACCTTGTTGCCATCACTTGGATAATCTGTACATGAGGTAATCGGTGGAGCCGCCTTGTGACCCTTTGGTTTATATCCATTTACACCCTGGAAAGGAACCTGGGTCTTACCGTTGACCTCGGTGGGCACCATTCGTCCGGCTGCATTTTTTACCAACTCATATTTCTTTTTCATGTTTTTTCCTTAAACCAAAATTTTTCTGGTTCCCGAAACCAATTTCCGCGCAGCTAAATTGGTTTCGAGGAGTCAAGGAGTAATCAAAACCTGTTTGGCTTTGCGAAAACAGGTTTTGATTACTCCTCTGTAGCTTCTTTCCAGTCGACAGAAAGCAGACCTGTTTCCAATGCCATGCGAATGGTTCGTTCAGCACGCTTGACCACTGGAGGATCAATCATCTTGGATCCGACAGCAACAACACCAAGACCCCGGGCTTCCGCTTCATCAGCGGCGATAATTATTTGCCTGGCTTTGGTGATCTCTGCCGCAGTTGGAGCAAATTCTTCATGAATAGGTTTGATCTGGCGGGGATGAATACAACCCATACCATCGAATCCCATGGATTTGGTAACCCGCACAGATTCTCGCAGTGCGGCTTCATTGCTCACATCACTGAAGACAGTATCGATGGGCTGGATTCCAGCGGCACGTGCAGCATTGACCAACATGGAGCGGGCAAAAAAGGACTCTTTCCCATCCAGGGTTCGCTGGGTACCGATATCAGCAGTATAGTCCTCCAGGCCCATAGCTAGACCCACGTTGTTCTTGCTGGCAATGGCTATATCGTAGGCATTGAGAACACCCAGAGCACTCTCCAGAATGGGCATGTAGTAGATGTTTTTCCTGAGACCCTTCTCTTTTAGAATGGACTGAACCTTTGCTTCCATGGCAACGACCTGATCAGGGGTCTCTGCTTTAGGTAAGAGGATAGTATGGACATTGTGGGGAATCACTGCTTCCAGATCCTCCATACCCAGCTCGCCCTGGTTGATCCTGACCATGCGCTCAGCACCAAAAAAGTCCAGGCTTCGCAGAGCATTTCTCACGATATGTCGGGCTGCATCTTTCTCTGCGGGAGGAACTGAATCCTCAAGATCCAGAATAATGCAATCCGGTTTATGAATTCCTGCATTTAAAAACAATTTTGGCTGATTACCTGGTAAATAGAGGCGACTCCGACGGAAACGACCGAACGATGTTTCATATTGAGCATGGTCCTTAAATTCCGGCAACACCTCTTGATCTATTTCAGGGTGAGCTCGTTTGACCACAGTTTCGATTTGAGCCATCATCACAAAGGGTAATGCTCCAAAGTCTTTAATTTCTACAGAGCCCGTCGTGATTCCCAGGTTGGCAAAAGTAGATTCTGCCAGCTCACGGATGGTTTCTGAAAACAAAGCATCAACTTTGCTTTCAATATCAATTTTAAGTGGACTTGACCCGGGTTTATAAAACACCTGGCAATCGGATTTAATTACTTCCCCCTGGGGACCTGCCTGAAACATCTTGCTCATTGTCACTTCACCTTAAACAAAGGGTTCAAGTTCATATTTTCGTTTCTGTCATAAGACGATTCGACATAGAGAGTTTGTCGAATTTGGATGGCAAATATACTCGCCGAAATCAGCCCCTTCAACCTTTACCGGAAAGGGATGAATAAATAATTTGCAAGAAACAAACTGTGAGGGTCAAAGCCTTATTCTAGAACGCTTTTTTCCAGAGTACTCGTGTCCAACCTGGAGATTAATGCCAGAATTTTTAAATTTGCCTTTGGGAAGGCATATCTATTGATCTCTGTAAAAGGAATCCACTTGTTTTCACTTGATGCTTGGGTTAGAGCTTCACCTTCAATCCAATCACAAAACCAGGCCGACATTGTGATTTTGAAATGGGTATAGGCATGATTAATGGTCCCTATTTTTTCTCCCAGACCAACCTCCAGGCTTGTCTCTTCACTGATTTCGCGTAGGAGCGCTTTCTCGTCACTCTCTCCCACTTCATTTTTTCCACCTGGAAATTCCCACAAGCCACCCAACAAACCATTAGCGGGGCGTTTTTGAATGAGCAAACACTCACCTTTTTGGATAAGGCCGATAACGATATGGTAGTGTGGGAGAGGTTTTCGCTTTTCTTTTACTGGAAAGGATTCCAAATCTTCAGTCCCGGCACTCAGGCAGATATTTTTCAGAGGACAGGATTCACAGTTTGGATTTCTGGGTGTGCAAATCACACGTCCCAGGTCCATGAGACCTTGATTGAAATCAGCTGGTTGTCCTGGACTAATAAGTCGACCCAATTCGCTTGATATCGCTGCTTTTGTCTTTGACTGACCGATATCTTCCTTGAGTCGTGTTAATCTTGAATAAACGCGTAACACGTTTCCGTCCATGAGTGGTTCGGGGATTCCAAAAGCCAGGCTGGCTATTGCTGCGGCAGTATAGGGACCAACACCAGGTATTGTCAGCAGCTCGGGTACACTTCCAGGGAGCTTTCCATTAAACACATCCAATACGTATTTTGCTCCGGCGTGAAGATTTCTGGCCCGGGAATAGTAACCAAGACCCTCCCAGCTTTTTAGAACCTGATCCTGATCTGCAGCAGCCAGGCTTGAGATTGAAGCGTATTTCTCCATCCAGTTTTCGTAGTATGGCCAAACCGTTGTGACCTGGGTTTGCTGGAGCATGACTTCAGCCACCCAAATAGCATAAGGATTGGAATCACCTCTACCGGGTACAGGTAAATGCGCCCGTTCAGTCTGGAACCATTTTGTGAGTTTGTTGGAAAAGTTTTGTCGGTTTAACAACTGTTGAAATCAGGAATTATTATGATCAGCCAATGCTTTGATGTGTGTATGATCTGAGCCACAACAGCCACCTATAAATTCTACGCCCAACTCCTTGACCTCTTCAGACCAGGCGACAAAATCTGCTGGCTTTACCTTGTTGTTCTTTTTCTTCCTTTTTCCCTCAGGTTGCTCCAGTTCCACATTTGGATAGGCCAACAGGGGTATTGAGACAGCTTCCCGGAGCTCACCGAGCGCCATCTTGGAAACCTCAAGATTCGAGCAATTCACACCGATGGCGGAAACACCCTTCTTCTCAAGAAATTTAGCTGTCGCGACGATATCATCACCATTGTAGATATTGCCTTCACCATTGAGGGCAAAAGACACCCAGACCGGTTTTTCATAACGCAGGGCCAGTTCCGTTAAACCTTTGGCCTCCCGGGCAGAATTCATGGTTTCAATGAGTATAATATCAGTGGAATGATGAGCCAGATTATCCAGTTGGGCATCATGCCAGGGACGCGAGATAATATTCCCGGGAAATTCCTGCGGGCTCCAACAATCTGCCAGAGGAGCAATTGATGCTGCAATTTTTATATCTTTCCCTGATTCTTGCACCGCTTTCCAGGCCAGGCGAATCGCCAGAAGGGTTAATGCTCGAGCGCGGGTGTGTGCATCAACTCCAGAGAGTCCTGCCTGATGCAGGGCATATGGCGTGGTCCTAAATGTGTTGGTTGTGATGACCTGGGCCCCGGCCTCAATGTTTTCTTTGTGAATTTGAGTGATATCTTCAGGGTTAGATTGCAGAACTGTGGCTGACCAGAGGGGTGCGGTTAGCTTGTGACCCATCTCTTCCAGGCGGGATCCCATCGCTGAATCAAGAATGATTACGCTCATGAAGGGCAGCTTACTCCACCAGGGACTGGCTTAATTGGATAACATTGCCATCTGGATCTGTAAATGAGGCCAGACGTGTAAGACCTGGGATTTCTTCCTTATCAAATAATTTGATACCTTTACCCCTTAGAAAGAGTTCAGATTTTTCAAGGTTTTCTACATCAATGACAAGAGCACCGATGGGATTTGCATTTGTGGCTTTAACGCCATGGATAGCAATTTTGGCACCAGGACTAATTTGAAATTCTGCCCAGCTGGATTCCTGGTCTTCAAGAACCAGTTCAAACTCCAGATCATCCCGATAAAATGATTTGGCTCGCTCAAAATCAACAACGGGGAACCATACCAGATCAAACCGTTTATACCAACTCATTTATATTCCTCATGCAATGGTTAAAAGTTCTTCGAGTTCACCGAAGCTGTCAACAATAAAATTCGCTTCTTTTAAGGAATCCTTGGCACAGCTTGTGGTAATGGCAATAGTTTGACAACCTGCGGCAGTTGCGGCCCTCAATCCAGTCGGTGAATCCTCAATTACGAGAGCCTGGGCAGGGTCCACTCCAATTTTATCACAGGCATTCAGGTAGGAGTCCGGAGCCGGTTTGGTGTTCTCGACGTCACTTGATGTCACGATAAAATCAAAATCTACGGATATGTTTGAATTTTTAAAAATTTCATCAATGAGTGGTCTGGGGGTAGCGGTTACCAAGGCTACATGATTCACATACTTGCGGATTTTAGTGTAAAATTGCTGAAAACCTGGCGTGTAATGAACAGAAGATGAAAATTCAGCCCAGAGCAGCTTTTTGCCCTTTTCCTGGAGAGATGCTATTTCAACATCCAGGCTAAATTCTGTCTTAAATCTTGAATAAAAAAGCGCTTCGGAAATACCCCGATTGGCTTCATAAAAGGGGCTCGGAATCACCACACCGTACATCTCGCCAAGTTTTTTAGTGGCTCGGTCATAGACGTCTTCACTCTGGACGACCACACCATCAAAGTCAAAGAGAATCGCTTTCAGGCGGCCAATATCAGGTCGGTTAATCAATGGAAATATATACTTTCTTTATGAATTTGAAAAAGGGGTGAATCAACCACCATCAACAGTGGCCCAACCAGGATTTTTGGGTGTTGGGGGTAAATTAGCGATCTCACTGAAATAATGATTCCCGATATGTTTCACTATATCCTTGATGGACAAACAATACTGGGGTTTATTGTTTTCATCCACAATGGGTACGTGCCGGTAGCCACCTACAACCATATAATTCAAGGCAAATGCTAAAGGGGCATCAGCCATCAGGGTATCAGGATCGCTAGTCATGTAGTCCTGCACATCAATGTCCTCATGGGATAAATTTTTGCCAACAATTCGTCGTATGATATCACGTTCGGTAAAGATACCGATCAGTTTTTCATCCTCGGTTATAAGCAGACAACCAATTCGCTCGTCTTTCATCAGTTGGAGACAAGCTGCAATACTGGTATCTCCTGAGGTGCAAATTGATTTTCTAAGATCCAGACTACTAACAGGATCTTTTAGTTGAATGATTTGTTTGGGTCCCTTTTTTGTGGAAGACCCGCCTTCATTCATCACTTTCATTTCCTCATCTATATGTTCGTCATAATCAATCATAATGCCTCCAGTGTTCGATCTAGAATATACAAAGATATTGGCTGTTTATGTGCTAAATAAACATCTTTACCAAGATAAAACCGGAAAGAAGTTATGTGGTCGGCAGGCTGACTCATAAAATCGAGTAGGAGGATAGGGATTAATTCCCTATCCGTCCTCTCACACCACCCTGCGTACGGTTCCGTACAGGGCGGTTCCTTAATTTACACCTTAACATTTCGGTAATAATCCGTGAAAAAGAGGTATCCAGCTTCT
>JADHUM010000067.1 GCA_016784545.1 Candidatus Neomarinimicrobiota bacterium | reverse complement strand
ATCTTTGAATATATCGAAGTGTTCTACAACAGAATCAGAAAACATTCAGCTCTGGGATATTTATCCCCAGATCAATATTATCAACAATCAATCAAATGGGCGGCATAGGCTTCTTTATGTGTCCACTTTTTTGTAGCAACTCCACGCTGTCAATCCTCGCTTGGAGTAATATTGAGTAGCGTATTACTTGAGATTATACTTCTGGAGCTTGTAGCGCAGAACTCGTTCGCTGATACCCAACCGGCGGGCGCACTCGCTCTGATTGCCCCCTGCCTCAGACAGGGTATTTTTTATGAGATCTACCTCCAGCCCACCAACAGAGTCCTTCAATTTACCTGAGGTGATTTTCTCCCCAGCCTTACGCTGCAAGTTTAGCCCGCCAGCTAAAATTTCAGATCCCGGGCAAAGCAATACTGCACGCTCCAGCAAATTACCCAATTCACGCACATTGCCTGGAAAATGATACGTTTTCAGGGCTTCAACCGCCTCTGTGGAGAGTGTCATCTCAGACCGACCTTCTCTAATACCAAATTTTTCAAGAAAATATTCTGACAGAACGCTAATATCCTCAGGCCTGTTCCTCAGGGGAGGGATTTCCAGATTGATGACATTTAATCGATAATAGAGATCTTCTCTAAACTCACCAATTTCAATAGCATGGAGCAAATCTACATTGGTGGCAGCAATCACTCTTACATCCGATTTGAGAACCTGATTCTCCCCAATTTTTTGAAACTCCCCACTCTGGAGAAAGCGTAAAAGCTTGGTTTGCATGTCAAGGGGAAGATCACCAATCTCATCCAGGAAAAGCGTTCCCTCATGCGCTTCCTCAAAGCGGCCCTTCCTTGTGGCAGTTGCCCCAGTGAAGGCGCCTTTCTCATGCCCGAAAAGTTCACTCTCAATAAGATGGCTGGGGAGGGCTGCGCAATTCACAGCTACCATGGCGTGTTTGCCCCGGGGTGAATGCTGATGTATATACTCAGCTAGAACTTCCTTGCCTACTCCGGTTTCGCCGGTGATAAGGACAGTGGCTTGACTGTCTGCCACGCGTCTTGCCTGTTGGAGCAAACCTAACATCACTGGATCCCTGGTAAGGAAACCCATCTCCCCTGAATCTTGCTCTATTGCGATTTTTTGAGGGTTTTGTGAAGCTTGTATGTGATCCTCGATGCCCTTGAGCAGTGCTTCAAGCTGATCCAGATCAACGGGTTTGGTTAAGAAATCCCAGGCACCAGACTTCATGGCATCCACGGCAATATCCACAGTTCCAAAGGCTGTTATAAGAACCAAAATGACATTGGGATGTCGCGATTTTACCTCCCGCAATAGATCAGCCCCGGTCATATACGGCATTTTGTAATCTGATAATACAATATCAACAGGATGGCTGTACATATGAGCCAGGGCTGTTTGTGCAGAGTCAGCCGTGCTCACATCGTATCCAATTTTCTGCAAGAAACCAGCAAGTGAATCTCGTTGGAGTCGTTCATCATCAACAATAAGGATCTTTGTCATTGTTTCACCGGTAGTTCGATTTGAAATGTACTTCCAGCTCCAATTTCACTGGTGACTTCGATGGTGCCATGATGGTCTGCAATAATTTTGTGTGTCAAAGCCAGGCCGACTCCAGTGCCCATGTCCTTGGTTGTATAATACAAATCAAAGACTCGACTAATTTGATTCTGTGCAATGCCTGACCCTGTATCCTGGACAACAATAATAGCGGCATCTCCCTTTTTGTAACCTCTTAACTGTACGGTAGCGCTACCTTCACACGCATCGAGTGCGTTTCTAACTATATTCGAAATAGCCTGTCTCAAATATTCCGCATCAGCATTAAATTCAAATTCCTGCACATCAATGGTCAATACAATTTCTTTATCAAGGGCTTCGGATATATACAACTCCTGAATACTCCCTAGAAAATCACCCATATTGAGGGTGGAAAAGCTCAGGGGCGTAGGTCTTGTGTATTCTAAGAAATCCTGGAGGGATGAATTGATGCGAGATATCTCTGAGACCATGGTACCAGTGAGCAATTCATATTCCTGTTGGTCCTTGCCTGTAGAAAATTCTCGCTTCAGGCGCTGGGCTACAATGCCTATGGCATTAAGTGGATTGCGAATCTCATGGGCAACTCCTGCTGCAAGCTCTCCTACGGCAGCCTGTTTTTCTCTGAGTCGATTCAGTTTCTCAAGCCTATATACCTCAGCTTCGATACGCTGCTTCTCTTCTTCCAATAAAATGGCATTTCGCCGGACCAGGAAAAATATAATTAAGACAAATGCAAGGAGGGAAAACAGCGTGGAGCGAATGAGAATTTGATATAAAATTTGACTTTTTAGACTCATCAAGGTATCCGCTTTAAAACCAATGCGAACCTCACCCAGACTTGTATTAAAAAATATGGGACGGACAACTTCCAGCAATTTGGTTTCGCCTTTGGATACGGTATAGAGGATATCTGCCAGTGGCTGTCTATCCCAGGTATCATCAATGATTTCGCCGGTTTTTGAAACAAAATAGGGTTCATGATCATCGAGAGCCAACTTCAGGTACTGCAAACCCTTGACATGGAGGAGTTCTTCCAGGGCAGACTCCATGGCAGTGAGATACTTAAAATTTTGCTCAGCTTCCATTGATAGTTGACAGGCGATTGCGCCCCCTCGGTCCCTGGGGATGGCAATTAAAAACTGATCCTCAGCACTATCAGCAAGCGCCGAACTGACCTGCTTTTGATCCACGCCGATGATTATTATCTCTGACTGTCTGGAAAGGATTGGTTGCAGTTGGCTTTGAATCCAAGCCTTCTCCACTACTGCTGCTTTCTGGTCCTTTTTTGAGGCTATTCTGGTACCGCCCTCCAACTTCCCTTCAGTATCCCAGGTGCTGATGTCCATAATGGTTTCATCGTTCACCCATTTATCCAGATCACTTCTGGAGAGTTGCTGCTCCTTATCTATTTGATTCAAGATACTAAGCATATCGATGGCTCTATCAATGTAGGACTGTTTGAGTTCCTCAGTGAGGTAGGCCTGTCCACTCCCGCTCTGTGCAATCACTGCAGCAGTCATGGCAGCCTGATCCTGGATAAGTTGGAGAACATCACGATATCTGGACTTGTACTCGAAATAGCTGGATAAAAGGAGTAAGCTCAAAACGACAAGATAAAGGCCCATATACCACGGATTCAGTTTCAAAATATTTTTAACAGCTCTCAGCAAGTATCCACCCTATCTAGTCGATTAAACTGGATAGAAAATTAAATGGAGTTGGATGAAGACCTAAATAAATCTGAATATCGGGAAAATGATTAAAAAATGCCCCAGACCCTTTGATATACTCAGGGACCGGGGCATTGGAATATTGATTGAAAACTAATTTATCGCTTCGAGCCAACCCTAAGACGATTCATGGATCGTTCTACTGCTCGAATTGCTCTCAACTCATCCAACCCCTCATCTTTTTTGCGACTGAGATGTTGCTTGGCCCGATCGTATGCTGTTTGCGCTCGGTTCAAGTCAATAGCTTCCATGGGTTCGGCAGATTCCACCAGGAGCTGCACGCCCTTATCGGTGATTTCAGCAAAACCCTTGGTAGAGGCGTAAAATTTCTCAATAGAACCCTTCACCACTTTGATTTCACCAACCGCCAAAGCCATAATTGACTCTGTATGCCCTGCCAGGACACCGAATGCACCATCTACACCAGGAGCACGGAGGTAATCTACATCACCCTCATCATACACTTTGGTAGGTGTAATGATTTCAAGATGAAATTTGGCTGCCATTATTAATTATCCGCTCTTCTTTGCGCTGGCAATCACGTCGTCAATATTTCCTTTATACATAAAGGCATTCTCATTGTATTTATCCATATCACCACCAAGGATGGCTTCAAACCCAGCGATAGAATCCTCTACGCTGACATATTTTCCTGCAGTGCCAGTAAATGTTTCCGCCACGAAAAATGGTTGTGAAAAGAATTTCTGCATGCGTCGAGCACGGTTCACTGTGTTCTTATCATCATCAGATAATTCATCCATACCAAGAATGGCGATAATATCTTGAAGGTCTTTATACTTCTGCAGCACAATTTTGACTTCCTGCGCAACGTTATAGTGACGATCTCCTACGACGCGAGGATCGAGTATTCTAGATGTGGATGAAAGTGGATCTACAGCAGGGTAAATTCCTAACTCGGAAATGCTGCGTTCCAAAACCGTAGTCGCATCAAGGTGGGCAAAAGTCGTTGCTGGGGCAGGATCTGTTAAATCATCAGCAGGGACGTAGATAGCCTGTACAGAGGTCACTGAGCCCTTCTTGGTTGATGTTATCCTTTCCTGGAGGTCACCCATCTCAGTAGACAGAGTTGGCTGGTAACCAACAGCAGAAGGCATACGTCCCAACAGAGCGGATACTTCAGACCCAGCCTGTGTGAAGCGGAAAATGTTATCGACGAAAAGCAAGACATCCTTGCCTTCCACATCACGGAAATATTCAGCCATTGTGAGACCTGATAAAGCCACACGGAGACGAGCTCCAGGTGGTTCATTCATCTGGCCAAATACCATGGCAGTTTTAGCGATAACCCCTGATTCGGTCATTTCAAGATAAAGATCATTACCCTCTCGAGTACGTTCACCCACTCCTGAGAATACTGAATAACCACCATGCTCAGTGGCAATGTTGCGGATCAGTTCCTGAATTAACACTGTTTTACCAACACCGGCACCACCGAATAAACCCGTTTTGCCACCCTTCGAGTATGGCTCAAGCAGATCAACAACCTTGATACCTGTTTCCAGAATCTCACTGGCAGTGGTCAGATCTTCCTGCTTGGGTGGATCGCGATGAATGGGGTGACGTTCCACATTGGGAGCGGGTTTCCCATCGATGACATTTCCCACCACATCAAACATACGGCCTAATGTCTCAGGACCAACGGGAACAGAAATGGGAGAACCAACATCAGTCACCTTGGTACCACGCTGGAGACCATCGGTAGAGTCCATGGCGATGGTTCGGACAACATTCTCGCCGAGATGCTGAGCGACCTCTAAAACCAGTATCCCTTCTTCACGCTCAATATTCAGAGCATTTAAAACTTCTGGCAGCTGACCCTCTTCAAAACGAACATCAACTACAGCACCCATAATCTGAACTACTTTTCCTTGTTTTGCCATCGTATGAATTTTCCTCTTATTCCACTAAAGCTTCGGCACCACTCACAACTTCCAGAATCTCAGTGGTAATTGCAGCTTGACGTGCCTTATTGTATTCCAGTCGGAGACTATCAATGAGATCTCCGGCATTATTCGTAGCTGCTTCCATTGAGGTCATCCTGGCTGCCTGCTCGGAGGCATTGGATTCCAGAAGAAAGCGCCACATTTGGATATTTAAATGACGGGGTACCAATGATTTGACTACCTCGTCCTTGGAAGGCTCAAACAGAAAATCTATACCAACTTCTTCAGCCTCATCTTCCAAAACCAGAGGGAGATAATGGTATTCCACGATCTTTTGCTGAGCAACATTCTTGAATTCATTAAAGATGACTCTCACATCATCATATTCACCTGCCAGATAGCGGGCCGTAACGGCTCTTGCCATTGTGGTGGCGTGACTAAAATCGAGTTCACTCCAGAAATCAGCATAATGTTCTACAACATCATAGCCTCTTTTTGAAAAATACTCATATCCCTTGCGCCCAATGCAGATGAGCTTTGAATTTTCTTTGCCAGCCGTTTTGATGATATTCTCTGCCTGGCGAAGAATGTTTGTGTTAAAACTGCCACAAAGACCCCGATCTGATGTCAATATGATAAAAGCCTTTTGCCGGGCTGGTCTCATTGTCAGAAGGTCATGGGAAGTTCGATCAATATCTGGAAGCAGTTGGTTAAGTACACCATTGATCCTAACAGCATAAGGCCTCGCCTGTTCCATGTTGCTCTGAGCACGACGTAATTTTGCCGCCGCCACGAGCTTCATAGCGCGCGTTACCTGCTTGATACTCTCAATGGTACCTATCCGCTTCCGAATGTCTTTTAAATTCGCCATAGCGATCCTTAGGCTACGAACCCTTTAACAAAGTCCGCAACTGTCTTATTCAATGCAGCATCAATCTCATCTGTCAGTTTGCCTTCTGTAGCAATCTGTTTGAGAAGGGCTGGCTGAGTTGCTTCCATATTTTCAAGAAATTCCCGTTCAAAACGACGAATCTCTTTGGGGTCGATTTGATCCAGAAAACCTCTTGAAGCAGCGTAGAAAATAGCAATCTGTTTTTCCACAACCATGGGGGCAAATTGATTCTGTTTCAACACTTCATAGAGAATTTTTCCCCTGGTCAACTGGTTTTGAGTCTCAGCATCCAGATCAGATCCGAACTGGGCAAAAGCTGCCAGTTCACGGTATTGGGCCAGATCAAGTCTCATTCCCCCCGCAACCTTCTTCATGGCGCCGATCTGGGCGTTTCCACCTACACGAGACACTGAGATACCTACGTTCAAGGCTGGACGCTGTCCGCTATTGAACAGATCCGTTTCCAAAAAGATCTGACCATCAGTAATGGAGATCACATTGGTTGGGATATAGGCAGACACATCACCCATTTGGGTTTCAATGATGGGCAAGGCTGTAAGGGAACCGCCACCCAACTCTTTATTCAATTTAGAGGAACGTTCCAATAAGCGGCTGTGGAGGTAGAACACATCTCCTGGATAGGCCTCACGACCTGGGGGTCTTCTCAGAAGCAGAGACATCTGGCGATAGGCCACAGCATGTTTGGAGAGATCATCATAGATAATCAGCGCATGTTTGCCATTATCACGAAAGTATTCACCAATAGAAGCACCGGTATAGGGTGCTAAAAATTGTAGTGGAGCAGGATCTGAGGCGTTTGCAGCAACAACGGTTGTATACTCCATCGCCCCCTGTGCATCAAGCTCGGCAACCACGCGGGCTACCGTGGATGCTTTCTGTCCAATAGCGACATAAATACAATATACTGGATCATCTGGCGTATCTGCACTGTGAGTATATTTCTGATTCACAATAGTATCCAGAGCCACGGCTGTCTTACCAGTCTGACGGTCGCCAATGATCAGTTCCCGCTGGCCACGGCCAATGGGAATCATACTGTCGATAGCTTTGATGCCTGTCTGGAGCGGTTCATTCACCGGACTTCTGGCCAACACACCCAGAGCTTTGCGCTCGACGGGATAGAGCTTTTCGGCCTTTATCGCTCCCTTGCCATCCATGGGAACGCCAATTGGGCTTAACACGCGTCCGATGACGGCATCACCAACTGCAACTGAAACAACCTTTCCAGTTCGCTTGGCCTGGTCACCCTCTTTTACAAGAGAAGTATTTCCAAATAAAACCAGTCCCACTTCGTCCTCTTCCAGGTTCATAGCCATACCCACAACACCGTTGGGGAGCTCAATCAGCTCTGAGGCCATAACATTTTCCAGTCCACTGACGCGGGCAATTCCGTCACCAACCATGATGACTTCCCCAATCTCGGCTACATCAATAGAGAGATCTAATTTGCTCAGTTCTTCCTGGAGTAATTTTGTGATTTCGTCTGTTCGAATATCTGTCATATTCTTGTCTTTCCTTTAGGACTGAATCAGTGCTTGTCTGATACGTGCCAGTTTACTGGAGAGGGAGGCATCCAAAATGGTATTGCCAACTCGTAATGTTAAACCACCCAGAATATCCTGATTTACTTCTGTAGTAAAATCAGCTTTCGAGGATGTGACTGATTGAACAGCCTGGTGTATGCCTTTTATCGTAGCGTCCGATAATTTACTGGTACTGACTGCATGCACTTTTACCTGATCACTACGCGTATAAAAAGCAGTTTCCAGACCATGCATGATCATGCCCAACAATTTCATATCCCGTTCATCCCCTAATTGGGCAATAAATGCCTGGTTGATGGGGTGCAAATCAGGGAACACTTTGCCAAGCAGTTGAATTTTGACTGATGCTTCAACTTTGGTTGAGGCTAGAAATGCCTTCAGTGCCGGTTCGCGACGATAACTGGCATAAAAAGACTTCATTGAGCGATAGACTGGCTCAAGAGCGTCCTTCATTTCAGCAATATTTAGTAACAGGTTGGCGTACTGGCGACTTTTTGCTGATGTGCGCATCAATTCCTTCCGTAATCCTTGAGAGCGTCATCGATGAGACGTTCGTTGTCTTCCAGAGTAATTGATTTTGAGATAATTTTTTCAGCAGCAGCCAGTGAGATATCCACAATCTGAGTCCGGATTTCTGCAATGGCCTTATCACGTTCTGCGCCAATCTGAATTTCAGCTTGTTTGAGAATCCCGGCAGATTTATCCTGCGCTTCATCGAGGATGTCAGCTTTCATCCGTTCAGCGGTTTCCTTGCCAGCAGCTACAATATTTTGGGCTTCTTGTCGAGCTTTGGCAACCATCGCTTCATATTCAATCGCAATTTTATCAGCTTCTTTACGAGCTTCTTCAGCTTCTTCAAGTGATTCACGAATGAAATTTTCGCGATTTTCCAGCGCTTTGATCATGGGCTTCCAGGCTTTGGTACCCAGAATCACCAACACCGCAATGAAGGTGATCCAGGTCCAAATCATTAAGCCTGTGTCAAACCGTAGCAGGTTTTCCATAGTTCCTCCGAAGGAGAGTTTTCAGGCTTTCTTATTTCAGCGCGATGAGGAGAGCTACAACCTCACCGATAATTGCAACACCTTCGAGGAGGAAGAGTGGCAAGTTAACTGCACCAGTAATGCTGGCAGCGGCTTCAGGCTGACGAGCGATACCAGCAGCAGCTGCTGCGGCCAATTTTCCAATTCCAAGTCCAGCGCCAATAACGATCATTCCAGCGCCAATTGCGGCACCTAGATAAGCTAATTCCATATTAAAACTCCTTGTTGTGTGTTTCTACCATTGCTACCTCACTGCACATACATGTCTCATATCCCTGAACTGAGTAGGCGCATTTAGAGCATAGTTGATAGAAGGTTTATATATTTTTTTGTTGTAAAAGATCAAAACTATTAATGATGTGGGTGAATTGATTGGCCAATAAACACAGATGAAAGCAGTGTGAACACATAAGCCTGCACAATACTCACGATAATCTCTAAAAAGGTAATACCCACATTCAAGGCGACTGAAGCAACACCAACATAGGCATTGTGAAGCAGAAATATAGGTGCAAAGATGGCCAGCATGGCAATATGCCCAGCGGTCATGTTAGCAGCCAGTCGCATGGTCAATGCGAAGGGTCTCACAAACATACTTAATATCTCAATTGGGATCAGAATGATATACACTGCTTTAGGCAAACCACTAGGGACCAGATTTTTCCAATGCTTAAAGAAGCCATGCTCCAAAATACCTGCAATAATAATGGCAATAAATGTAATCAAAGCTAAGGCTGCAGTCACATTGATATTGCCTGTGGCCGTCGTCCCACCGTGTCCATGATTTATATAACTAAAGAAAGGCATGAGACCGAGGAAGTTCATGGTGAGAATAAGAAAGAAAAAGGACATCACGAGCGGTCCCCATTTCAAGACATGATTCTTTCCAACCGTGGGAATGAGAATTCCTGTCCTGACAAAGTCAACGACATACTCAAAAGCATTTGAAAAACCACTGGGGACAGGGCGCTCTTCTTTGCGATATCGTCTGGTTGCGTAGAGGGCAGCAGAAACAAGCACACCAGCGGCAATCCAGAGCATGATGACGTGCTTCGTGATGGAAAGATCAACACCAAATAGTTCAAAATGAATCATCACGTCACTATTCGCGACATGCTCAATGATTTTATCTCCAATGTTGTTACTGGTTCCGTGGCCTGGTGCAGCCATCAAGAATTCTCCCCTGTTTTTTGTGTGCTTCCTGCCATAAAAAGCGGCCAATAATAAGCTTCGACCCCATGCCACGCAAGGAAGTTTATGACTAATATTACAATAAATGTCACGTTATCCAAAGCCCCCGCTTTCAAGAGGATAGTCGACCATATCCCCATCAGAACAACCTTAAAGAAAAAGCCTATAATATTTATTTTTTGAAGGTTTTGAGCGTCATTTGTTTTTGAATATTCTGCCCAGAGCAATAGGCCGCCACTTATCAGGATTGGAATAATGGCTCCAGCGAGCACAGATTTCACTAAATCCGGGCGCCCCGTGAAGATTAGGGCCAGGATAGCTAAACCATTTAAAATCAGGGCTGAAACCCCCAATACCTGCCAGGCTTTCACTCGTCCTTCTCTTTCATATAGAGACTTTTGTAAAGCTCATACATACCAATAACCACACCTAATAGCGCGCCGGTGAGGACCCCATACTGAGGCCAGCCAAATTTTTGATCGATAAAATAGCCGATAGCACCAAGACCTAAAACACTGCCGGTCATGGTCGAGGCAGCTGCCATATACTTGCCTGAGCCGTCAGATTTCAAGTGCTGCTAAATCTCTTCGCCGAGGGCTTCAAATTCGTCAGAAGTAGACGTTTCTGGAACCATAGAACTGCGACCATGGAATACTGCCCCATCTTCAATGATGAGTCTGGTAGCAATAACATCCCCTTTAAGTCGTCCGGCTTTCCCCAGGGCAACCTTGCCCTTTACCTCAATATTGCCACCCACGATACCACCAATGATTGCGTAATCCCCTTTGATTCCCCCTTTGACAACACCGGATTCAGAGACAGTAACAAACCCGCTGGCTTCTATACTGCCATCGACTGTACCGTTTATGTGTGCACTCCCATTGATATTCATATCACCAGAAATATGAGTCCCACGCCCTACAATTGTTTCAATACGATGTATTCTATTTGCCATTTTTGTAATCCTTCTTAACAGATGGAGCACTTGTTTCGTTCAGTTCGGTGATAAATGTGGCTGGATCAAGTGGTACACCTTCATACCAGATCTCAAAGTGAAGATGAGCACCATCAGAAATACCTGTGTTGCCCATGATGGCGATGGGTTCTGCACGATCTACAACCTGTCGCTGCGTCACAAGGTTTTGCTCATTGTGACCATATACAGTGAGATAGCTGTTACCATGGTCAATAATAATCGTATTCCCAAAACGATAGGTCCAATCTGAAAAAATGACATATCCTCGACCTGCAGCTTTCACAACCCGATCCTCAATGGAGGACAAATCTATTCCAAGATGGTCCTGACTAAAGAGCCCTTCCCTGACTTGAAATCCAGCATTCACAAATCCCTTAATGGGTAAATAGGTCGGCAAATCATCCAACAAGCCCATAGTTTCAAAAGGAGACAGCTCCCAATTATCCTCAAAAGCTGTGCTATCCCCTGCATTTGTACTCAGATTATAATGGCTCCCCAGTGTGCTTTCGATAAAGTGATTGATCTCATCAATACGCTTGGAATTTTTCAACAAACCAGCCACTTCCTGTCTTTCACCAAGCAGATAATCGTTCTCACGCCTTATCTCCCGATACTCCATTGCTTTCGGCAGGTAATATGTTGAAAATAGAATGATAGCTACAAGCAGCAACAGGATGAGCAATTTCAGAGCATTGACTGTCGTGGCGGTGATCGAATAGGACCTGCCGTTGGTTTCGTTATCTGGTAGGATGAGAATAGTATATTTTTCGTGTTTCATGATTTCCTGTCTCTACTAATTCCTGTTGGGGAAATGGTTCCGAATGCAGATTTATTATTTTTTCATGGACTCAAAGAGTTCCAGTAAGCGTTCCAGATCCTCATCACCAAAATACTCAACTTCAATGATCCCCTTCTTGGGACCGGCTTTAATCTGTACTCGGGTTCCCAGAACTGTCATGAGGGCTTCTTCACTCCTGGTTATAAAAACTGACTTCTTTGGGGGCATTTTCTTCTTCTTCGCTGAAACAGGCGTCTTTTCTTTGAGCTTTTTGACATAATTTTCAGTTTCCCGAACGCTCATGTTGTTCCTGCGAACTTGCTGGAAGATATGAATCATTTCTTTTTCTGAATCCAGGCCCAGAAGCGCTCTGGCATGACCTGCTGATATGACGAGATTTTTCAGGGCAATCTTAATTTCTGCTGGCAACTTCAAGAGGCGCATGGCATTTGTTATGGCCGCTCGACTTTTGCCAATATTTCCGGCAATTTCTTCATGAGACAGGTCGTACTTTTTCGATAGGAGTGAGTATGCTTCAGCTTCTTCAAGAGGATTCAGATTATCCCTTTGTAAATTTTCAATCAGAGCTAACTCCATCATATCCACATCTTTTTCCACGTTAAGAATATGAATTGGGATTGTCTCCAACCCCAGGTCCTGGCAAGCTCTCAGACGCCTTTCACCTGCGATGAGCTCATACTCACCATTGACTTCACGCACCGTGATGGGTTGAATTAAACCTTTTGACTTAATTGAAGCTTTCAGATCCTCAAAAGCCTGTACTGCTTTTTCCGAATCAAAATCTTTTCTGGGTTGAAAAGGATTTGGACGAATATCGTTGGGAGAAACTGTGAGCGAGGAGATAGATGACTCCTCAGGAGCACCCAATGAATCAAGAATTGCATCCAGCCCCCGTCCCAGTCTTTTAGGAACTTCAGGCATTTTCAAGCACCTCTTCCACGAGATTCATATAGTTTGCGGCGCCCACAGAATTCGCATCATACAGCATAATGGGTTTACCATAACTCGGTGATTCACTTAAGCGAACATTCCTGTTGATGTAGGTCTTGTAAACCCGGTCTTTAAAATAGGTTTTGACTTCTTCCACGACCTGCTTGCTCAAATTCAGCCGACTATCATACATGGTCATCAAAACACCTTCAATAACGAGTGCCTTGTTGATGGTTTTCTGAACCCGGCGGACAGTATTCAACAATTGACCCAGACCTTCCAGGGCATAGTACTCACATTGAATTGGTATCAGAATTGAGTGAGCGGCTGTGAGTGCATTTAAGGTGAGAAGACCAAGTGAAGGCGGACAATCAATAATGATAAAATCATAATTCTCTTCAATTTCAGCTACCGCCTCTTTCAAAATACGCTCTCTGGCAATGGCCGAAACCAATTCCACTTCTGCTCCCACCAGCGAAGGACTGGAAGGCACCAGGTCCAGAAATGGCAATTCACACTTGTGCATGATGTCAGGAATAGTTGCCTGACCAAGCAAGACTTGATAAATACTTTTCCCGTCCACCCGAACGGGGTGTCCAAGCCCAGCTGTAGAATTTGCCTGGGGATCAAAATCAATAAGTAGGGTCTTTTTCTCAGTCACGGCCAAACCTGCAGCCAGATTGACTGAAGTGGTTGTTTTCCCCACACCCCCCTTTTGATTCACGATGGCTATTATTTTTGCCATAAGATATTGTTTTTTAAAGACCTTTGCTAATTATGTTCAGGCTTTGAATATAGTTGACCTCTATCCCAAATACAACGGGTAGCTGAGTGTCACTCTCCATTGGAAATGAAAAACCTAGAGCGTAATAATTCTGGCAAGGAAACAGATAAAATAATGATCACGGCACCCAACAAGGCTGAGCTGCTTAATGCTTCACCTAATAATACCCAACCCCAGATACTGGCTAAAATAGGAATGAGAAATGTCGTATAACTCATTTTCACAATGGTAACACGATTAACCAACCAAAAATACATGGTGAACCCGATGGCTGAACCAAAAATCGCGAGGTAAGCAGTGGCTGCAATTGTTAGCGTATTAAACTCCACATTGCTCCAGGATTCGGTCACTAATCCGGTGATTAACAATAATGTTGCTCCGATCAGCATGGCTGAAGCATTGGCTGCAACCGGATCCAGATTCGCTCCATCTCGTTTATAAAGCACATTGGGATAGGCTGCGGCAAAGATTGACACCAGGATAATGAGCATCCCTGTAGCTACCTGTGGATCGAAAGATGCTCCCCTTAGATCAAAGATGAAGAGGGTGCCAATTATTGATCCTACCAGACTGAATATGCTTGAGGCAGTAATTTTTTCATTTTTTAGCATTCCATGGGCGAATAGAGCAATCATGACCGGTAGGGTCGCCCAGAGTATGGATGTAATATTGCTGTTTACGTATTGCATTCCCCAATAGGTGAGTCCATAACCAATAAAGAAATTCCCCAAACCCAAAGACAGGATGAGGTAAAGATGTTCCCGTTGAGGGAGGACGGCTTTTTTGTGCAATTTTTGATAGAAGACAAGGACAATCCCTGCAATAAAAAAACGGATTGAAGCCATAAGAAATGGTGTATCCCCAACACTCACTTTAATGGCAATCCAGGTACTCCCCCAAATCAGGATTAAAACCAGATATAATACAGGTATTATGTAAGACTTATTTTTCACGCGGTGAAATTAGTTTGGTTCTGCCCATAGGCTATTCAATTGTTTCATTCACAATGAATTAAAGCCTCATTCTCAAAAGAGTTAATTCGTGTTTCCAGAAGTGAGAAGTCAGTACTTCAGATTAAGAATCTCACCCTTACAGGTCCATAAATAGCTTGCCAGGTTCAGGTATTTCTCAAAGAATAATTCAAGAAATTTGTTGGGTTTTTGCGCATCCTACAGTTGCTTCAGAACAACCCCACTTGCTTGAATTCATTGCAAACAGGGACTCATATGACTTTCGCAAGTTTTACCTGCTATTATTAACTTCTATCAATAAACACTACTAATACTATTTGCTATTAATATTTCTCACTCACTTCGGCATGTATATGGCAAAGCTAGATTATGAAATATAGATTTGATATGAATGCATCAGACATAAAAGAACGCCTCTCAGACAAAACCAGACCGGTTTTCGCTATTGGTATTGCTGCAGAGCTGGTCGGCGTTTCAGTCCACACCTTGCGAATGTATGAGACTGAAGGTCTCATCATTCCCCAGCGCACAAAATCCAAGCGTCGTCTTTATTCCCAGGCAGATATCGAAAGACTTCAATGCATCCGGGTCATGATAGAAGATCGTGGCTTCAATCTGGCAGGGATTAAAGGAATGATGTCCATGGCTCCCTGCTGGGAGATCAAAGGCTGCAGCGAATCAGATCGAGCCGTATGTGATGCATATAAGACATCTTTAGAGCCATGTTGGCTGGTTAAATCTAAAGCTTCAGCCTGTCAGGACGAAGTTTGTTCTGAATGCGTAGTTTATAGAGATGTAACGACCTGTCACAACATGAAATCCTATTTACAACAACATTGGAAGAACACATGAGCACTAGCATGAATCGCCGTGATTTTATAAAAATCGCCGGTGTAGGCGCCGGAAGCCTCGCTTTCGCAACACCCCTGTTTGATTTCTCCACAGGAGACATTTTGGCTCCTGATACAGTTCCTGGCATGTATGCCAAGAGAACACCAACATACTGTGAGATTTGTTTCTGGAAGTGTGCAGGTTGGGTACATACCAATGAAGAGGGTAAGATCTGGAAAGTAACCGGTCACGAAGATGATCCTCATTCAAATGGTCGACTATGCCCCCGAGGTACTGGCGGTGTGGGTATGTATAACGATGAAGATCGCCTAAAGACACCTCTTATCAGGACTGAAGTAAATGGCGTCCAAGCCTTTCGCGAAGCAAGCTGGGATGAAGCATTCACCTACATAGCTGATGGGTTAAAAAAAGTTGCCGAAGAACATGGACCAGAGTGTACGGCGCTCTTTTCTCACGGTTCAGGGGGGCATTATTTTGGAGATTTGTTAAAAGCTTTTGGTTCCAATAACATTACAGCTCCTTCATATGCACAATGTCGAGGACCCCGTGAAGTAGGTTTCTTCGCTACCTATGGTGAAGGAGTTGGGTCCCCGGAACGTGTTGATATCCGAGATACACGCTGCCTGGTTCTCATTGGATCTCATTTTGGTGAAAACATGCACAACGGTCCAGTTCAGGAAATCGCACAGGCTACTGCCAAGGGTGCAACTATTATTACGGTTGACCCCCGCTTTTCCACAGTTGCCAGCAAATCAAAATTCTGGCTACCTATCAAACCAGCTACAGACATGGCCCTATTATTAGCCTGGATGCATGTCATCATCAATGAAGGTCTTTACGACAAAGAATATGTTGAAAAGTATGTCTACGGTTTTGACGAACTTAAAGCCCATGTTGCTACCAACACGCCGGAATGGGCCTATGGCCTCACAACAATTAAGCCAGAAACTATCCGAGAGACCGCTCGTGAAATGGCCAATGCCAGTCCAAGAGTTATCATTCATCCTGGTCGCCATGTGACTTGGTATGGTGATGATACACAACGCCTTAGAGCCGTTGCAATGTTGAATGCGCTGTTAGGATCCTGGGGTCGCAGGGGAGGCTTTTATAACCCTGAAAAAGTTAGTTTTAAGACCTACCCTCACCCTCAATTTCCCACGCCCAAGCGGACTTGGAAAGATGCTTATCCTGGAAAGTTCAAATTGGCAAGCCTGGCTTTGGCTTCAGGAATTTGCGATGCGACAGTCCCCGCCACTGGAAGAGACTGCTCATTTAAAGCCTGGATAGTCAACGGGACCAACCTGATTCACACCCTGCCAAATCAGGCAAACACCTTGAAGGCAATTCAGGCATTGGATCTCATGGTGGTGATCGATACCATGCCCATGGAAATCACCGGATATGCTGATGTGATTTTACCTGAATGTACGTATCTGGAACGTTATGATGATATCCGCGTCAGTGCTCATCGTGAACCAACTCTCGCCTTGCGTATGCCTGCAGCTGAACCAAAGTACAATACCAAACCAGCCTGGTGGATGGCCAAAGGTCTGGCTGAAAAAATGGGATTGGGACCCTTCTTCCCCTGGAAGGATATTGAGGAGAAGTTGGATTGGGAACTGAAACAAGTGGGATCATCCCTTGAAGAAATGAAGCGTATTGGTGTCAAGAAGATGAAACGCTCCTTTGATGACCTCTACCCCATGGAAAATCTTGAAGATTTCGAGTTTAATACCAATACTGGTAAAATCGAGCTCTACTCCACAGCCATGGAAGATGAGGGTTACGACCCCTTACCAAAATACAAGGCACATGAAGAGCCACCTGAAGGCTACTATCGCCTCAATTATGGCCGCGCTCCCATGCACACGTTTAGCCGGACTGCCAACAATCCAAATCTTACCGATCTCATGGATGAAAACAGTGTCTGGGTAAACCCCAAGGTTGCCAAAGAATGGGGTCTGAAAAATGATCAATATTTGTGGTTAGAAAACCAGGATGGTGTGGTCAGTAAGACTCCCATCAAGGTTCGTGTTACTGAACGTATCCGTTTTGACAGTGTGTACATGGTTCATGGTTTTGGACATACCGAAAAAAAACTGACCCGTGCAAATGGTCGAGGTGCCAGTGATGCTGATTTGATCACCCGGGTTCACATTGATCCTGAAATGGGTGGAACAGGCATGAGGGGCAATTTCGTGACCTTCCGTTTTGAAGCTGGGAAGGAGGTGTCCTCATGAGATACGCCATGGCTGTAGACACGCTTAAGTGCGTGGGCTGTAATGACTGTGTTGTTGCCTGTCAGACTGAAAATGATGTACCGATTGGATATTGCAGGGATTGGATTGTGGAAAAGACGACGGGTACCTATCCTCAGTTGCAGCTTGAAATTCGTTCTGAGCGCTGTAACCATTGTGCAAATGCTCCCTGTGTGAGGACCTGTCCCACAGAGGCAAGTCACTATGCCGAAGGTGGTATTGTTCTGGTGGAAGAAAGCGAATGTATCGGCTGTAAGGCCTGTATCACATCATGCCCTTACGATGCACGTTTTATTCACCCTGAGGGCTATGTTGACAAGTGCACATTCTGTATCCATCGGGTTGAAAAAGGCCAGGATCCCGCATGTGTTGCCGTCTGTCCTACCCATTGTATGATCTTTGGTGATCTGGATGATCCGAACAGTGATATATCCAGAGCCATGGCTACCAGAAAATGGAAATCACTCATTCCCGAAGCTGGGACTGACCCCAAAGTGTTTTATTTAATATGATATTGGCAATTTCAAAAAAGACCTTAACCACAGGGGACGCGGAGCGAACAAAGGTGTTTTTAGCAACATCCATGTTCCATCTGTGTTTCATCCGTGGCTAATAATTGTGTAAGGATATGATATTGATATGATTGAAGAAATTATCACCAGTGGACGCATGAACCCCGAGATTGATCCCATCCTCCACGTCTGGGGTTGGGAAATCCCCTTTTATCTATTCCTTGGAGGAATCTCAGCGGGAATCTTGATATTCTCGGCCTATTTCAGCCTGCGTGGACGGCAAGATGAGCTGCCAGTCGCCGTAAAATGGATGCCCCTGGCGGTCCCCTTCCTAATTGGGATTGGATTGATCGCCCTCCTCATGGATCTATCCCATGTGCTCTATTTCTGGCAACTATTTACCAATATCCGCTGGGAATCACCCATGTCCTGGGGGGCGTGGACTCTAGGTATCATTATGCCGCTGTCCATAGCCTGGATCGCAACCTGGGTTGAAGATATTTTTCCAAAATGGGATTGGAAGTTTGACGAAGTTAAAACAGCCATCAACTGGCTTAAAGCGTATCGTCGATATATGGCTCAAGCTCTCATCCTGTTATCCGTGATACTTGGTATGTACACGGGAATCCTGCTGTCGGCCTTTAACGCCAGACCATTCTGGAACACCAGTATTCTGGGACCATTGTTCTTGACGTCTGGATTATCTGCCAGCGCTGCTTTGATTTCATACTTTTCCAAATCTGAAGTGGAGAAACGCTTGTTCACGAGGATAGATATCATCCTGATCGGGATAGAATTGTTCATGATCGTCCATCTATTTATGGGTCATCTCGCAGGAACCCAGGTTCACATCCAGGCCGCTCAGATGTTCCTGGGTGGTGCTTTCACCGTTCCTTTCTGGATATTTGTTGTCGGGCTTGGTTTGATCTTGCCTGTGATTCTGGAAATTTTGGAGCTTAAACATAAATTTATCCCAGCCATCGTGCCCGTGGTGCTCATAGTAGGTGGGAATCTCATGCTGCGCATTATCGTTGTGAATGCCGGTCAAGCCAGCCGTTGGTTGTATTAAGTAATGATTATTTACCACGAAAACTCAAAGACACCAAGCTGCACAAATTCTGGTTTGGTGTTCCTTGGTGACTTTGTGCCTTCGTTGTTAAGAATTGAATATTAATTGAATAAGGGTTATTGATGATGAAAACAAAGTACATGAATCCCTATCTGGCAGGTGTCCTGTTGGGATTGGTGCTCCTCATGGCATTTTTCTTTTCAGGCCGAGGTCTGGGGGCAAGTGGTGCAG
>JADHUM010000066.1 GCA_016784545.1 Candidatus Neomarinimicrobiota bacterium | reverse complement strand
AGTTCGGAAATTTGTCTTAAGCTTCCTTCAGATTCGCAGTCACCCACGACACCCTTGCTCTCGACTAGTGGTTGGAAACTACAATCCTCCACAGTGGACTTGCACCACCTAGTTATTAACCATGCACGGCACACTATAAAAGCCGGGATTAGAATCCCGGCCTTTCGTGTTCATCAAATCAGATTAAAACCTTTAAGCAGTGATAGGTGCTACTCCCAGGACATCCTGGAATGCCTGAACAAATTGCTCTTTTGGAAGGGCGCCTGCAGCCATCTGAGGCTTGTCATTAAGGGGGACAAATAGAAGTGAAGGAATACTGCGGATGCCAAAGACGCCAGCAAGTTCCTGCTCAGTCTCGGTATCAACTTTATAAACCTTTACTTTACCTTCATACTCGTTTGAAAGCTCTTCAAGTACTGGAGCTACGGCCTTACAAGGTCCACACCATTCAGCCCAGAAATCAATAATAGCAGGTGTATCACCCTTGTATTTCCACTCTTTTTCATTCTCATAATCGAAAACTTTATCGAGGAAATCTTGTTTTGTCAAATTCTCAGTCATTTTTTTTCTCCCATTCGCGATACCTACTAAAGTATCGAGTTAAATATATTTTGTGTCAAAATTCTTTCGCTCACAAGTCTTTGAGGCAGGGATGGGATGTAGGTTACAAAATGAGTTATTAGTTAGGGGTTAGGACGTTTGGGGGTGAGGGATCAATGGATATGTCACCCTGAGGCTCTCGAGGGGTGGAGTTCTATGAATTGTTGGAGAGAAACTCCTCATCAGAGATGCATTCTATTCCTGCCGATTTCAAATGTTGGGTAAAAATCCCATCACCATCAATCAGTGTTTTTGAAAAGGAACCATCATAGATCTTTCCACAGCCACAGGCAGGACTTCGACTTTTTAGGATGGCCTGACTCACATGTGCGGCAACGGATCTCTCCTTGCAGCGTGATGCGCCTTTTTGAAATGCTTCGCTCACATCCTCCCCATTTTTTCGAAATACACCCCTGCCCTTGATTTCGGCAGGTGGTCTTGGAATGGGCAAGCCCCCCTCGACCTCGGGACAAACAGGTATGAGGGTTTTATCCTTTAGAAGCTCAAGCAATTCCGAATTATGTTTGCCCTGGCCATCAAAGCGACAGGCTTCACCCGTGAGGCAAGCTGAAATCAAAATGGGGTTATCTCGGTTGTTGTCCATTTATCTCACTCTGGAAATTCAAATGTGTACAGAATACTTTCAGCATCGCAAACTATATACACAAGCGATGAGCTGGCATCGTAGACAACTCCCTCAGCTTGCTTAACATCAAAATTATAGGTAGCCAGAAGGCCACCCTCCCATGTCCACTCATATAACTGTTTCTCCCCCGCGCTGATAATGAGGAACTCATCAGGCTCTCTTCCACGGCAAATTCCTGTAATATCTATACCCTTGTCAAAGTTTTTGGAATCAAGGGTTACTAGATTCGAATCTATCTTTACGACTGTAGCCGGATTTTGCTGCTTGATGACATGGATATCATTTTCTCCTGATCGAAAACAGATACCTTCCAGCCCACTTTTGGAATCTGGAATCGAGATGTTAATGGGCGTTTGAGATAGGATTTGACCAGTCTCTGTTAGATGGGTAATCTCAGTCTCTGCCTCATCCACAATCCAGATGGTGCTATCTCGAGTATCATAACTGATACCTTCCAGATCCTGCCCAACATAGTCAAGGGTCTGTATCAAATTTCCGGCTAAATCTAACTTATGGATTTTATTGACAGGAGGATCACTAACACAATATAAAAAATTTCCAGAAGCATCCTGGGTCAGTCCTGAGGGCTCAGAAACATCCAAAATTGAACTCCTGATCAGATTCAAGGAGGGGAATTTGTCCTCAGAGCTAAACAATCCACACCCTGATATGAATAACACCAGCAAAGAGAATATGAATTTCAAATCACACGACCAATCAATTGGAGCTACCTGGTGAGGGGGTTGAAAAATGGGTCCATAATTGGCTGCCATCAGTTTCACGTCCGTAAGAAATTCCAGTGTCCATCTCGCCAAATTGGATACTATCTATTACTGTTACCCTATCACTTTCAAAAAGTATAACAAACTCGCCTAATCTGGAAAGTTTAATCCCCACATGCAAAACCCCTTGATCTGTTTCCTCATCACACCACAGCAATAGAAATCCCTTTGGTGGGATGGTGGTTGCAGTGGGATCTGTGCTGGGAATCTGCCAGGGCTTTATGTCCAGAGGATCATCTGTTATATACATTCCAGCGATATCTATTATACTATCTGTGCCATTATATAGCTCCACCCAGTCATCATATTCCCCATGCTCATCTGTATTGGTAGAGTCATTACTGGCCAGGAATTCATTTATCACCAAATGACCTGTCTCATTGACTTTGGGAAAGGTCGAACTTTCTGAACAACAGGATAATAAGCACAGACTGATCATGAGCATAAGCCCTATAATGTTTATTTTCATATCATGGTTCCGTCTTTGGATATAGGTTGCATTAGTTGTCAATTTTTTCCATTCTGAGAAGTGTTAATGCTATATCGCCAGCATATACATTGATCCGTTTTAAAAGATCCAGTAATTCCATATGAATATCATGAGTTTGAACTGATTCTTCCCTGGCTGCATGAATGCGTTCCAAATGAAAAATGCGATATTTTGACTCCAGATCGATATACTTCTCCTCCTTGAGAATAATGTTCTTGGCCTTTTTTAGATCCATTTCGGTAAAAACATCACGCAATCTACTGATTTGCTTGCAGACTTTAACGTGGTAATGAAGTAGTTCCTCCTCACCCTGCTTTGAAAAATTCAACCTAAGCGCGCGCTTTTTGACTATAAGTGGCATGACGCTTCTTTGAATGATATCACCAATATTTTCCATATAACTCGCAATGGACATCATTGCAAACACCTCAGATACTTGAGAATCGGACAATTTTTTCTGACCAATCTTTTGGAGATATTCTGAGATTCTCACACGCAAATAATCGACCTTTTTCTCCCGCATTTCAATGCCTTCAAGCAATGAAATGCTGGGGTGGATTTTATCTGGACCTGGATTGCTTTTAAAGAAGGGCTCGATCACTGCCTCCAGCATGCGCCCTAAAATCTTAGCCATCCTCGCGATCTCAGCTCGGGCAAGATCTAGAGCCAGTGCTGGTGTTTCTATACTGCTGTCATCCAAATGCCATACTACGGGGTTCAGGGCAAGCAGATCTTGTTTATCAGGCAATATTCGCGTCACCAGTACAGCTATCCAATGGGTAAAGGGTAGAAAGAGGAAGGCGATACTCACGTTAAATATTGTATGAGCATTGGCTATCTGCCTGGAGCTGGCTCCGACGAGGTCATGACTTGCAGGCGAGATATGACGTATAAAATCTGCATAGGTTGGTATCCAGAACACAAACAGGAGAACGCCTAAGATCTTGAAGGTTACATGGGCAAAGGCAACCCGTTTGGCGGCTCTACTCGCCCCAATGCTGGCTAATCCTGCAGTCACGCATGTCCCAATATTTGCTCCCATAAGCAGCGGAATACCTGCTTCCAGTGAAATTAGTCCCTGTTGAGCGAGCACAATAATGATTCCGGTGAAAGCACCACTACTCTGGATGAGAGCTGTGAATATGGCACCGATTAATATGCCCAGTAATGGGTTTTCCAAGTTTTGAAGAATGCTGATAAATGGCTGAAATGTTTTTAGGGGAGCCATGGCATCAGACATAAGCTTCATGCCGTAAAACAGGATGCCGAATCCCATCAATGACTCGCCCAGATTTTTTTGGTGATCCGACTTCCCAAACATGGAGATCCCAAAACCGAGGATAATCATAATCAGGGCGTAATCTGATACCTTGAAAGCGATTAATTGGGCAGTGACGGTGGAGCCGATGTCCGCACCTAGAATGACTCCCAAGCTCTGGGTAAAGGTCATAAGCTGGGACTGAACAAAACTTACCAACATAACTGTCGTGGCACTACTTGATTGAACGATTGTGGTCACAAAAGCACCAACAACAAGCGCTACCAACCTATTCTTGGTCAGTGCAGAAAGGATATTTCGCATACTTGCACCGGCTGCTTTTTTTAATCCGGCACTCATCTTCTCCATGCCATAGAGAAATAAGGAGAGTCCACCTAGAAGTGTCATGAGGAGCATACCCCAGGCAATGCTGGACTCCTCCTGCTCTGCTCCAAACAGGGAAGTGCTAGTAAGACCCATCACAATAATAAGGAGATTTACCCTTTTTGTAAGAATATGCTTGATCATTAGTCTTCCCAGGATGTATAGGGGTGAATCGACAAATTTGAATTGAAATAGCGCCAGTCATGACTCACATCTTCTCCGACCCAGGGTGGTTTGGAAAAATGCTCATTTTTGCTTGAAAATTCAATTTCTGCCACTACCAACCCTTGGTTTTCTCCATGGAATTCATCTACTTCCCAGACATGACCCTCATAGGGTATCAAATATCGGGTTTTCTCAATGATAGGCTGCAAGCACAAATTCTCTAGCATATGCCCGGCGTCATTCAGAGGTATAGCATATTCAAATTCCGTCCGCTGGATCCCCTTAGATAGGCCTTTTATGGTAAGAAAACCTTCATCACCAACGATGCGTACTCTGACGATACGCTCTTTTTCCGAGTTTAGATAGCCCTGACGATAAACTTTGCCCGTTATACCCTGCTTATAGGCATCGGAAAGAATTAAAAATTTGCGTTCTATTTCGACACCCACATTAATCTCCTTTTCCAGTAGCAATAGCATGCTTAAGAGCTTCAGGATAATTCTCGCTTATGCACTTTTCCAGTCCCAATGATTTGCGGATATTCAAAATACGGCCAGGATCCTCATGTTCAAGAGCGAGGGTAAATAGGTAATGGTTATCGATTTGCAATTTTGTAAATTCGCCTTGAATCCCTTCAATCTCATACTTTTGCCTGAATTTAGCCACGGATACCGCAGCTATGTGGGGTTCTTGAGCCAACAATTCGATAAAGTTAGCTTCGCTCAAAGACCTTTCATTAGTGGCGGATGAGAAAGACATGTCTAATAATTCTTCAATTTTGTTCAACGCTGCCACATCAAGGGGGAATTTAATATTGATTATGGGCAACCACTGTTCCTGACCCGTTGAATCAAGCTTCAGACGGTGTTTGACATCGAGTATGTGATGTCTGATTTTTAGATTCAATTCTTCATCGGGGACGAGCAAGTAAGTTTCTATACTTTCCGCATCCAAGAGCGGCTGGTAATTGCTGAGCTTGCTTTTTAGAAGCTCATCGTCAGCGTTGAAGGTGCGCCATTCCCACCTGGGTATTATTTTTGATGTATTTTCCGTTGTGTCTCTCATTTACTTTTTGTTAGCATAATCGTTTCATTGCCATAGCCTCAAGCGTTACCAACGATCATCCTTAAAGAAGTCTTCCTGATCATAGACAGCCTTTAACATGTTTGTGGCTAATTTTCGGACATCTCCATTTACAGAGACCTCCACCTTGCGAACGTCTTTCTTTTTCAGTTTTTCAAGCACAATTTTGAGATCTTCAATTTCATACTTATCGAGTTCAAATTTGAATATCCATGCCATGATAATACTCCTATTCTTGTGGGCTCAATATTAGTGGGGTTGGGTCAGAGATGACACCGTATTCCCTGTCTCCAGGTTCATTTGCTTGAACTTTTCCATATCCTGGAGGATGAAAAGTCCACGGGCGCTGGCATATTTCTGATTGGTTTCATCAATCAATTTTGCCTTGAGGTTGATTTTATTACCATCAATAACTTTAATTTTTGCACAATACAGGACCTCTTTTTCCAGAGGTAATGGTTTAAAAAATTGTGTGGTGTATTGGGCTGTCATGGCGGGATAACCATTTACCCAGCAGCAAGCGCTCATAAGCTCATCGAATACAGCAGAAATAGCACCGCCATGTGCATGTCCAGGAGGTCCCTGAGCAAGCTTTCCAAATTTTACTTCAGCATAGACTTCACCATCCTGCTCACAGAAATGGTACTTCAATGAAATACGATGGTCATTGTGCTCCCCCGTAATAAAAGAGATAAACTGTTTTCCAAATTCGATGGGAACGGTGTTCTCAAGCTGCTTATAATTGACCATCTGCTACAATTCTCCTCACGAGTTGCACATAAGCTAATGAGAACTTCACAGGATTGAAGCTGATTGTTCAAGCTGGGGAAGTACAAAAAAAGCCACCACACTAGGGTGATGGCAACTTTTAACTTTTAACTTTTCACTTTTAACTGGAAGTGCCCGAGACTGGAGTCGAACCAGCACGTACAAAAGAGTACACTAGGACCTGAACCTAGCGCGTCTACCAATTCCGCCACCCGGGCATATCAAAAAAGCGGGCTAATGTAATCTCCCTCCCAGCCACTGTCAATCAGGAAAAAACCAGAATAATCGCCAGGTTTGAGATAAGTAATAGACCGGCAAGAATAAGGACCACCAGGGGTTGAGCCAGACTGAGCTTCAGGACCAGGATTTGCCAATGCTGCTGAGGTTCTTTGGATAGTAGCTTTAAATTTTTTACATATAGAACTGCTGTCCATCCATATGCAAATGGCGCCAGGAGTGGTGTATTCCCCCACAACATCGAGTTTGAGTCCAGATTCCAGTCCAGAAGCTGATACTGCGAGAGCAGGGCCTCGAAGAAAAATGAAATTAATACCATGGTCAGAAATATGAGGGGCAAATGGTAATCAAGGGGTTTGGCCTTTAAATAATCTCGCTTAAGAAAATTATTGGCCCAGATCAACCCTATATACGTAATGTTGGTCCAGAACAAGGTGTAGATGAGCGGCACCCCAAGCAGGGTGATATGGAAGTCACCGTAGCTGTAGATTTCCATAATTCCACCCAATGCATATTCACGGAGGAATCCCAGAATGAGGCCAGCTATCCAGAAGACCAACACAAACGATAGGGAATAAAAGACTCTTGCATGGGTAACCAGGATCACCGTCACCAGGATAATGCTAAGTTCAATCAGCCAGATCATCTTGCATTTCATTGATTTTTTTATTGAGCGAGACCAATCCCCAGATCAAGATTGGCAGATTAGCCCATAGTAAATCATAACGCTTATTAACCAATTCACTGATTATTGCGATGCTCAACAGAAGATCAATGGCACCGTAGGGCAGGTATGTGAGGAGCAGGTTGTTCAAGTGCAGTGCATCAATGACTCGTCACATACCAGGCGGTGATTCGAATCACCGCTTGGTGTGACAAGAAAATTATTTATTCGTGGATTAATCGTTCCACTCCGCCTTGAAAATGTGCGTTGCCCTCGGGTTTTCTGCATCACGATTGGATGCAAATGCCAGAAACTTTCCATCGGGGCTAAACATAGGGAAACTATCGAAGAAAGTATTATTGGTCAGACGAGTTAGTCCGCTACCATCAAGGGCAATCATATACAATTCAAAATTATGACCGAAAGCCCCAGCTGCTTCATTCCAGTCGTCCATATTCGACGAGAATACCACATGCTTCCCATCGGGATGCCAGGATGGGGCCCAGTTTGTGGCGCCATTATCAGTGAGACGAACTTTATTCTGGCCGTCTACATCCATGGTATAAATGGAGAGCGGAACCGCTTCAACCTGATCAAGGGCCATATTTTCCTGCCAACGAAGTGTATCTTCTGCAGTGTCAGGATACCAGGCACGCCAGACAATTTTTTGGGCATCTGGACTAAAATAGGGTCCCCCATCATAACCAAGATGATTGGTAACTCTCTGGACATCAGATCCATCCATATTCATGGTGAACAATTCCAGATCATCATCGATTTCAGATGTAAATATTACTTTCCCTGTGAGAAAGGAAACGGTTGGCTCAGCATCGTAACCTGCATTTTCTCGTATTCTTACAAGATCTGAACCATCTGGATTGGCTGAATAAATATCATACGGAAACAAGGGCCACAGGTATTTATTACCCTGAGGCTTTGGTCGGGGTGGACAACTATCCACAACCCCATAGGTGGAGGCAAAGATAATTCTATCCTTGTCCATGCTGAAATATGAGCAGGTATTTGCGCCAAGCTCAGGACTCACCATGTGCTGTTCGCTGCCATCTGCATTCATGATGTAGATTTTATCACAACCATTGCCATGGCGTTTACTCTGGAAGATAATTTGCTGTCCCAGGGGACCCCAATAGGCTTCCCCATTGTCACCTTCGAATGTCAATTGCTCCACATTGGAAAGGCCAAAGGGCTTTTCTGCGATAACGATTTCCTGCTGGGTGCTGCAGCTTATGATTGCCATACTTAACACCAATAATACGAAAAACTTTATTTTCAAGTTACACTCCTGATTTTGATTTGGTTGATTCTGAAAGAAACCTATTTTTTTTCCAATTCAACACGGTACAAAAGAACAGCATTGTGCATATGAATTGCAAATAGATCTTTTCCAATTTGAGATAATTTTGGTAATGTAGTGGTCCAGCTCCCAAATGAGCTACGGTGGGCGATCTGACCGGTTTTGCTCACTCCTTCAAGCTCAAATTTTCGATAAGCCTGTACCCCTTTCTCCGTAAAGAAGGGCTCATAGCGTATATAAAGAAACAGACCCCATTGATGCAAATACTCAGCATCGCTGATGGTGCTCATATCGATGGGATGGTAGCTTGAAATAATTGAACCATCCCCAAGGTTTATAACATTAAAATCTTTTTCTGAGATGACAAAAGCAGCCTTTTTCCCAAGGGATCGAATCTCCCAGGTTTTCCAGGGATAAGGTTTGACGATTCGATCTCTATCAAAGAGGGTAAGTATGGATGCATATCCATCGTGAATATCAAGAAAATAATTGTCTGTTCCTGGTATGGACTCAAGACCAACCAGCCTGCCTGGAACAGTAACTGGGTCGCTTAGAAGTTTGTCATGATTCCACAGATGCAGATCAATTCTTGAGGTGGAGTCATCTTCCCCAGTTGAGATGCAGGAGGACGCACTAATGAATTCGTTCCTGTTGACAAGCTGATCAACCAAAAGCTTAATCTCACAATCATCTTGATCCCGGGGTACCACGTTTTCCAGAAATAAAAGCGTATCCTCATTGCTTAATTCAAGAATCCAGGGTTGATCCTCCTGGGTGAGAAGAATGCTTCCCTGGTTGGTCAACTGTGAGTTGAGTACGCCCTCTCCCAGGGGGATGCCATGCACCAAGGTATACTTTGGATTTCCTTGAAAATCATAGACTTGAAATGAATAGAGCAGCTGTGGATTAGAGATGTCCATAGACTCATTGTGCTGAATCAACATAAAGTAGGTGAGGTTACTGTTTATCTTGAAGATATCATCAGGAGTGCGGTCAATATCAATGATATTGTTTCCCAGACTATCATAGTAGGAAATTTTGCTTTCTGTCAGGGTGTACATGATGGGGAATCCATTGGTATTCGATCTATAAATGACCCGTTCAAGTGGTGTATTAAAGGTCCACTGGGTATAGGGTACAATATGCAGGACATCCGCCTGCGCCAGATGTAAAAGTCCAAATAATAAAAGTAAACTCTTCCTTCTCACGACTCACCTATTTGATTAAGACAATCTTGTGTGTCACACTGTGTGCATCACCTTGAATCAGCTGTACAAAATAAGGCCCACTGGGTACACTCCGACCAGTTTTATTTTCAGCATTCCAAATCCAGGTATGGGTTCCAGGGGTAGAATTTTTTAATTCCTGATCCATAATCATTTTCCCCTGAATATCATAGACTACAATTCGACCATGAGCATATTGATCCATCTGGTACTCAATATTGATGGAAGCATTAAATGGATTTGGATATACTCTATGAATTAACATTTCTTCCGGGATAAGGATATCTGTGATCTGTGTTGTTCCGGCGAAGAATCCAAGGATCCGGCCCACCAGCTCAGACCTGTGAGCCTCGGTATCAATGGTTTCAAAAGCCAAACCCAAGACAAGGGTTCCTGAAGCATCATCCCTATATCCAATGGCAGCATTCAAGCCATTGCCATATTTGAGAGCTATTTCACCCCCAGAGGATGGCGAGAAATGATCTGGCCAGTCCTCAATGTATGGCGTGGTGCCATAATTAAAGCCTAATCCTGAGAAATAGGGTCCTTCTCCATTAACAGTTGAATGATTCCCATCATCCCCGGCATAGCTTACATGCAAAATCTGGGTCAGGAAATTTGCGTCAGCTGTCGAGCCTGCACTTAAATCATATCCTATTTCAGCACCTGATGCAAACAGATATCCTCCCCCATTCAAATAGGCAGTGATGACACTTTGTTCAGAAGTACTAAAGGTTTCATCGGTTCGGCTATCATCACCTGTAAACCAGAATACTGCGGAATAATCGTGAATATCCTGTGTAGCAGTCACCCATTCATTGCTCACTGTACTGATGCCGGCAGAAGAGCCACTATTCACAATTGCTTCAGAATAATAGGTGGCAAAATTATGCTGGCGACCTGTCCAGGAACCATTTGTGCGATCAAAACCATCAACGATGAGTATGGTGGATTGATTATTACTGAGCCGGACCGCATAGGTATCTGAGTACTCACTGTGGTTTGGGTTGAAGGCCGTGTCAACCGCTTTCATGCGAAATTGGATATAGGCGTCATCTGGGAAGCTTTCCTCGGTGAAACTGGTCATATCGGCAGTTAGGATATGTGGACCATGATTGGAGCTCCAGTTGACACCATCGAATGAGAATTCAAGGATATAGCCCGCCAGATCTGCATCATTTGGTGCTTCCCATTCCAGGTGAAGATACCCATTGGCATCTTCACCAATGTACCTGAAGTCAGGTCGCCCTGGTGGCAGCAAGTCAACATCACTAAGCAAAACGTTAACATAGGTCGTATCCCAGTTGTCTTGAGTATCAGAGCTGATAACCGATATGACATATGGACCCGGTTGGTAAAGGTCACAATCGAGATAGCCATTTGAAGTGACTCGATTGGTTACGATGTAGCGATAAATACTGGTAGATGAACCAGAAGCATAAACCCGATTTATATTAGAATTTGAGTACAATTCATTGGCTTCAAACCAGAAATGAGGGCCTTCTAATATTTCAGAGGTGTCTGCTGAATGCAGAGCCCAGCCAATGGTGTAGATACCATTGTTCATATCAATACTGGACTGAAGATCAGTTGTATCTGCTGCCTGGGCGATGATATCGACATGACCACTCAGGGTATTATTTAAGAAGGCGCTGGAACTACCATCCAGAACGAATTGAATAATCGGTGAACGCGGGTGATAGGGATCCACGAAAGGCGTGATTTTTCCAGGCAAAAGTGGGTTCCCTGTTGGGTGGCCACTGGCCCCTCCTCCATAATTCAGATGAATATGAGCATAGCTATCGGTATGACCAACGACGGCACCCTGGGCGACTGTATTGCCAACCAGTAGTGTTGCCAGAGGAATAACATGCACATATGCAAAGTCTTCAACCCTGATCCAGTCTGAACCAATTCCAGTGACGGTGCCAGCCATAATACTCAGCGCATTCTCTCCTGGAGCAAGCGGCATGTCAGTACCATTGTGAAAATGATCCCTGTCTTCACGACATTCATCAAAAGTGGCCGAGATGCGATGTTGCTGGTCCATGGGTGCCATGGGCCATGAAAAATTATTTATCTGGGCAGCCAATCCTAAGGGTAACCACAAGAGGATGAATAATTTGGGCATTACTGGCTGATCTCTAGCCATTCATAGTTGGTTCCGATAAAAAAGCGGTCTCCATCTGTATCAACCTGGAACAACCGGGGATAACGTGGATCAATTTGTATATCAGTACTTCTTTCTGTCTGGGGAAAAAAGATCTGAGAGAAATGAGTATTTCGCTTGGCAAAGAAATCGGCCGCAACGCGGATAACAGCCACTTCACCCCTGTCATTAACTGAAAGTCCCAGGCAGACTTTGTTGTCATTGGCAAAATGAATCTTTTGGACGCGTTTGGGACCCAATTCAAACAGCTGGATGAATTCATGGCTACTCAAAACAGCCAGATAGGAACCATTGGGGGATAAATAAAGTTCATGGCCAAAATTTTCGTTGCTCCACAGGACTTCTCCCCTGGCAGATAGTTCAGCAATCAAAGGTTTCATCACTTTTTCCACAGCAGAATAGTCATATCCGCTGACAAAATAGCGTTGATTCTGAAATACAAAATCCTGGAGATAGGTGAAGGGCAGATAGGATGTTCGTTGACCGCGCCCGTCAGAATTGATGCTGATGAAAAGAGACTTGCCAGCAGGACCCCCATTGAAACCTGGACGTTCAAGCAATATGAAGCATTTCTCTCCAACCCAATGCATGAGAACATTGCGCTCCATGCTCATATCGCCATCATCCTCATAAAGCTGACCTTCGGCTACAAGATTACCAGAGACATAGAAATAGATAAATGCTTTTACAGGATCGACCAGGGCCAGCACTCCTTTATCAGATACAGCAGCGACATGAGGTTTGAGATCTGAATCGGTACCTATGTTCACAGCATACATGAGATCATTGTGATCATCGAGGACAAAATAATCGGAATAACGTTTTCCATTTTTAATCTCTCCCAGATCTTGAAGCATGGAGATCAGACGATAATCTCCAGCTGGCGAGAGACTGATAATGGCTTCAGAACTATAGGCAGACATTTTTCTAATAGCTTGATTATCAATCATATACTGAGAATTACTTGAAGTATAGTACAGAGGTCGACCATCCAGAGATACCCAGGACTTTGCGGCTTCCCTCAGAGTGACTTGTGAATCTATCTGAAGCGCTATTGCAGTGCTTAGAAGCAGGGTTTGCAGTACTATTAAGATCATCTTTAGCATACTATTACTTTTCCTTCTGAGATCAAGCGTTCCTCACTATAGATGTATAGAACATCAGGTTCTTCATTTTGTGTATATTCAATCAAATCCTCATTGAATTTCTAATCTATCTTCCAAATTACCCGAATATTTTGTGAATACCTCACCAATGTTTATGATCAAATTAAAAGAGGCCACACAATGGTGGCCTCTTTAAGTAGCATGTTTTTGAAATTATTATTTCAGAAACAACATTGTCTTTGAATCTGTGTATGACGATGTCTTCAGGGTATAAACATAGACACCTGATGCAACCTGGGCGCCGTTATTGTCAAGACCACCCCAAGTCAGGTCGTATGAACCTGCACTCATGGACTGGTTCAACAATGTAGCAACTTCCCGACCCTGGAGATCATATACACTCAAGCTAACCGATTCATTCTGAGGAATATGGAATGTAATGGTTGTGCTAGGATTGAAGGGGTTGGGATAGTTCTGCTGAAGTTTGTAACCATCAGCAATCTGAACTTCACGTTCCTCGATTGATACACTGGTATTTGGTGAATCAAGGATGATAACTGGAGCAGAAACACTTGTAGTAGAAAATTCTACTGAATAAGGCACTGCAACGGAAGAGGTGTAGAACACTTCATTCCCATCATCTTCATCCACGTTGCCAATGGCGAACTCACTCCAGATTCCACCTTCAGGTAAATCAACAACTGCATAAGCAGAGTCAATGATGGTCAATTCCCAATTGGCAGCTGAATAAATATCGCCACCTTGATGTTCTATTCTGAAGATCAGACCATTAGGTGTAGAAGCTCTACTACCCATGACAAAATCCATCAGCCCATCGTCATCAATATCACCACTCTCAGCACCCCAGATACCACGGGATCCACTTGGCCAATATTCTGACATGTTCATAACCAAAGTTGCCGCTAATGTATCTGCATCTTCTTTAAGGATGTAGACTCCCTTTTGAGTATCATCACCCCAATCATAAGATGGAGCAAAAATCTCTTTAGTACCATCACCATCAATATCTAAACCCATGGCGGCCTGTACGGAAGATCCACCGGCCAGTGGTGCCAGAGCAGTATATTCATAGGCAGTACCTGACCATGATATTTTTGAGATCTCAGTTTCAGAGAAGATATAGGCATTGTTACCAACAACAGCCACATCCCACTTATTTTCAACCGCTGAGGTCATGCCAAAATCTAAACCACTGCTCTCCAGGGTCCAGGTTTCAGATCCATCACCATTGTCAGGAATGTCACTTACTGAACAAATTCCATAGTACACCCCTGAATCATTTCCTTTTCTATCAGCGAAAATGATTTCATCAACACCATCTTCATCGATATCAGCAATTTCCCAATCGATGGGTCTGATATTCTGACTTGATACAGAATCAGTAATTGTCCAGGATGAATTGGGTTCCCAAACGCCTCCATTATCCACACCAAAATTGTCACCACTGGCATGTTCGTAGACAACAATGCGCGCAGGATTTGCAATGGTAACGAAATTGTTTACAATGCCCCAACACAATTCCATCTTGCCATCATTATCAAGATCAGTCAACGATAGGGTTGGCCAGGTATTCTGTTTCTCAACCAGGGTTGATGGTGGAATCGCTTCCCAAACAAGGTCCCAAGTCTCAGCGGCAACACGCTCGTACTTATAGATGCGAGGAATGACTTCATCGGCTCCATCGTTCCAGTTGTTATTGACCATGTAGATTTCGGTCAGGCCATCCTCATCAACATCTACACCGGCAATAATATTTCCAATTCCACCAACATTCATAGTCAATGCATCTTCGATATCTACTAGATCCAGACGCGGAAATAAGTCAGCGCTTACCTGGGAAAAAGTAAATAACCCCAATAACATGATTACGGTAACTTTTCTCATACAGCTTCCTTTCTTTTTGCGTTAATATACAATAAATCTATCAAAATTTTAGTCGGAGTCCCACTCTGTGGCGAGGTCCAAAATATTCCATTGCGTTAAAAGCGTAGTCGAATCCCAGACTTTCCAGGACCTGAAATCCAGCCCCAAAACTTAAACCGCTAATATCCGTACCCATTTGATATCCCGCACGTATATCAAATTTTTTGAGATAGTTGATTTCTGTCCCAAAAGCATAAATCTCATCATTGTTGTTGGAGTGGATCATATCCATGGCAAGATTGGCTTTCAGGTTTCCAGAGGACCAGACATCTAATGAAAGTCCAGTGCGAAAGGTCATGGGCAGTGGCCAATTTCCATAGTCACTGGAGTCATTGACAGCATATTTAATGGGATCGCTATAATCCAGATAATTTCCGTCAAATTGGGCTTCCTTGGAGAAGTTGAGAATACTCATACCGATCTTAAGACCATGGAAACTCGTCCGATATAAAGTTCCGATATCCCAGGCGAGCTGCGAGTACCCAGATTCATCATATTTCTCACTGACATTTTTTACGGTGACTCCAAATGAGAATTTGTCTGTAAGAAATCGGGAATAGCTCAACCCAATACTCATACCCCCAATGGAGAAGGTTCCATCACCAAAAGGCATATCGGGTGTGGTGCGGATTTCGTCCCCATAATTGACGTATACAGCACTGAGAGCTATGCGTCCCATATTGCCAATATTTGTAGCAATACCTACGGCTCCAAAATTAATATCAGCTGGCCATTTTACATAACTGATATATGAATCTATCCCACCATCAGAATCATAATCAGCCAGACCTGCAGGATTGATTAGCACAGAGCCACTGCCCTTTACAAGGGAGGTAGCGGCATTACCCATACCCATATTGCGGACATGGAGATTGACCTCAAGAAATTGACCAGCAACGGAACCAATCGAAGCAGATGCCAAGAGGCTATTTACAATCAGGAATGATAAAACTAGGATTCTATACATGTTCGCCTCCCTTACTTAAGAATTATGAATTTGCCGATTTTGTCGCCCATGGACGAAGATACGTGGTAAAGATAGACACCTGGTGCCACTTCACGATTAGATGTGCTCACCAAATCCCATTCTGCAGTAGCAGAATTGGTTTCTGGTAAATTTTCAATGTTTCTCAAATCTGTGGTCTTGATCATTTTCACAAAATCACCATCAAGCGTGAAAATTCTCACTGTGGCATCATCTGGTAAATTGATAAAGAACAGCCGATCTTTCCATTGAGAAGAGGATGATGGGCTGGCATTATTCCAGGGTGCCGAAGCCCGGTATGGGTTGGGAACCACCAAAATATCATCCATGGTATTTACGTGGCTTTTGCCAGTCGCAGTGATAAAGTCGCTGGACAGGAGTTCCATATTAAAATATTTATCTGAGTACCCACGGACAAACAATGAGTAAGTGTAATCATAACCAAATGCCACATCTGCATCGTAGACACTCAGGTAATTTTCACCAGTGGCCAGCAATTCGGCCTCAACCTCGGCCTTGGTATACACACCCAGTGTATCATAAATGGGTAGTCCGGCTACGGTTCTCTCTCTGAATTTTGCTACGACAAATCCTCTAAAATTGGTGTGAGCCATAGAAACAGAGGGATCCCAGGTCACATTTACACCCTCAAATACATTGTCTGCATTAAGGACGGCGCCAATCTCTATATTTGGTAGAGCCGGGATCTCATTCAGATCAATATCAAAATTGTCATCAACCAGCGTTTTGGCCACTTCCATATCTTCAAGTAGTCGGATAAAACTATATGCACCTGCAAGGTCAGCATCTGCTCCAACGCCTATGGCAAAGATGACCTCGATGGAATCGCCGTAAGCCAGCGAGTCAACGGGACCAAAGGTGGTGATTGCACGATAATCACCTTCATTCACTCCACCACCTTGAAATGGTGGTAGTTTGAACAGTTTGTCGAAAGTCGTCTTCCCAATAGCATTTGACCACATCGCTGCGTCACCAGAAAAGTCCTGTCCGATATAGGAGGTCGTGTATGATTTCGGTGGCATATATGGATCAGTATGGATCATTTGCATGGCCAGAACACCAGGTGTCTGAAAGACACCCAGGGGGTTTGGATTGCCAAAATCATCATGGGGATTATCATACTGATAAGCGCCTGACATGCTGCTTCGATCCAGCAGACTGGTATCCACTTCAGCAACCACACCCCGATTATCACCATCAAACATGATGGTCAAGGTTGAGTCACCGATAAATGAATTTATATACGGCCAAACCGTTGTATCCTGTTCAGTTTGATATTCCATATATGGAAACAACAACAGTTCATCCCATCCACCTGTAAGACACATGGCATGATCGTCGCGGTTTACAAAATCAGCTTCAGTATCCCAGGTTGTCAACTTGCTCACATCACCATCCATCCGAAAAGTAAAGTGAACATCTCTGAGTGGAGACATATCGTCTACTGTCCCATCTCCATCTGTATCAACACCGGCGTTCTTCAGATAATATTTATAGATGATGAAGTCATCAGCGAAACTAAGACCGTAGGCATAGGTATGTTGAGTCACCTCCAGGCCTAGCGGAACGTGGGCATCATCGGTCTGTATGGCATCAGTAAATTTTGTCCAGGTGTGTTCTGCAAGACCATCCAGGATAGTTTCCTTCTCAACCAGAGCAAGGGGCGTATACTCCTGGTCCTCCGTTGCACTGGTACCTCGCACATCATTACGGGTTCCTGTAAGCCACAGCGAGCCTCGATATAAATAGGAATTGCCAGAACCGCCTGGCCAATCAGCAGAAGGCGTTCTTTCGCGGTATGAATCATCTCCAATCATGGAAAAATTAGTGACCCGCATCCAGATCTTCCCGATACGATGGTACTCATGATCGATGGGAACGACCTCACTCTTTTTGAACAGGCTGATCTTCTTTTTGGGGAGTTTTAGTGGCTCACCAGCAGCCTGGACAAAGATGGCGATCAACAACAGGGGCAAATAGAATTTTAATTTTCTAAGCATAACTTCTCCTAAAGAATCGCTCTACTAGAATTTCAGCGAAAGGCCGATTTTATATTGACGCTCTGAGGCGTAGATCAAAGGACTTCTGATCTCCAGATCGGAGAGCTCCTCCTTGTAAATAATATCCGGAGGATTGGTCTCCCCTGGATCCTCATCCACATTATAATATTTGGTATAGATACTGTAATGGACATCATTGTTAAAGACATTAAAAATGTCAAAATTGAACAGCAGGGCATAATTACCCATGCTCAATTTACGGCTTATGCGAATATCCACATTGGAGAATGATGGCAGCCGCTGATCATTGCTGGCGCCCAGGACACCATAAGTGGTGTAAGGTTTCCCCGTACCGTACTCATACTGAATATTGGCTACCCAATCCTGGGTTAACCAGGCAACGGGCTGAATTCCCTTATTCGAATACAAACTAATATTCACATTCGAACTAATCCGTCTGTCAAAACTCAAAGGATACATCTTCTTGTCATAGGGATAGAGTTTCACACCACCTGATGAAGAATTGCGTCCCTTGGCTATTGAGTACGAAACATTCCCCTGAAGGCTCCAGTGGTTGACCTTCTGGCGTTTGACAGCCAGCTCGGCACCTTTGATATTGGCATAATCACCATTGACATATTGATTGACTTCAGTACCATCTGGAAAAACGAATTTCTCATTGTTCACGAGATCAGAGACATCCTTGAAGTAACCTGTGATGGACATCTTCAAGGTCGGAGTAAACAGATGCTCGAATGAGATGTCATAGGACACTGTTTTTTCTGGCTTGAGTGCTGGATTACCGACCCAGTTTCCCACCTTGGTCAAACTTTGGTATTGATGATTCCGAAAAAGATAACGGCCGTCTGGACGTTGGAAATAGTGCCCGTAGGTAAAAAACAGGATATCCCGATCCGAGATGGGATGAGAGATTCCGATCCGGGGACTGAGCTGATGACTCGCTTTTGCTTCTTTGGGATCATTGAAAATGGCAAACCCATTCTCATCCTTGGTCAATATGGGATTGTCCATATTCCCGGGGTAGACAATTGGATCATCGAATCCGTTGGGGTTAAAGTGGTCGTAACGGAGCCCCAGAAGGGTTACCAGGGCACCCTTGAATTCCATCTTATCCTGGACATAAGCCCCAAATTCCATATCCGTGTTTTCCCAGATGTCCTTACGTAGCGAGTTTAGTACGAAATCACTTTCTTCGGTAACGGATGACCAGGTAATATCAGTAACATCTGTAGTGTTCAGATTCAGCTGAACACCAGCCTTGAGCATATTGTTTCGATCTACTTGTGATGTCAGGTCGGCTTTGACAAGAATGGAGCTGGACTCTTGATGTCTATACTCAGAATCGTCTCCCTGTAGCCACCAGAATTGATACTCCCGCTCCAGGCGCTCTGGTCGGGGTCCTTCAACATTTCGATCCCACTGGATCATTTCATTGGTATCACCATCACCATCCCGATCAGAATAATCACGCATGCCATTCTCATACATGGAGTTCATCAGTTGAGCCCTGAGCTCAAAAAATGTATGGGAGCTGAAGGTATAGGTAAATACACCATAGAGCATTTGGCTCTCTTTGTTCCTGGAGGTCAGGTGATTCAGAGGTGAATCAAGATAAATGTCTCGATGGTAGCCAACAGCGACGGAATCTGAATCATTCAGGGCAATAAAATAGGGATTGAGCAAGCTGTCAACTGCGCCAGAGGTATACAGGTCGGAATCAAATGGATCATCCACATAGAAAAAGCGCGTCAGTGTATCATTTGACGCATTCAAATCTTCGATAAAATCATATTGGTCAGTTCTAAAATTCTCACCTGGACCATATTTCCCTGCTTGAAAATAGAAACTATCCCATTCGTTTTGACTATAGTTCCCACCAATTGCAATTTTGGCATTATTGGATAAGCGATAAGCTATTTTCCCTTGATAACTCTGATTGAAGGCTTCCTGATTTAGAAAGAGTCCCTGATTCCGGTTGAAAATATCACCTGAAAGACTAAAGGTCAGACCTGAAACAAGGGGTCCACTCACAGAAAAGCGATAATTACTCTCAAGTTTTTGCTGATATTTGGCATCCAGCCACCACTCATCCTTAGGCATGAGTTTATCGGTAAGCCCACCAAAATCAGTAGTGGTCATGAACAGAAAGCCCTTGAAAGTGGGGCTGCCTTCCTTCATCGCAAGATTCAAAATACCAGATTGAACATTTCCATATTCGGCTGAAAAACCTCCCAGGGACACTTCCATCTCCTGGACAGCATCTTTTGGTACATCCAGAGTAAAGCCGCCAAAGTCGCCGGTATAGGCGGATGACGCGTCACGCACCGGAATACCGTCAATCACCACCAGAACTTCCCCACTTCGGCCACCACGAAAATTGCTCCCCACGGTACCGGCCTGATTCTGGGCAATCCCAATGACACTTTCTATGGGTTGGATTTCCATTTCCTCAGAGGAAACGGTGTGCTTGGATGAGAATTCATCCTGATTGAGTAAGGGACGTTTCGCAACGACCAGGACTTCTTCACCAGTAGTTAGAACCTCAGATGTCATGGTGATATCTACATATCTTGTCAGATTCATGGAAACCCTGATGTCAGTGACCTTTACATTTGAAAAGCCAATGTAGGATGCTACCAGCGCATAAGTTCCTGGTGGAACATTGAGAATTGCATAGTACCCATCAACATTGGTTGAAGATCCCAGGTTGGTGTTCTCAATTATTACATTCACGCCAATGAGGGGCGCTCCATTCTCATCGGTTACAACGCCAGTTATCTTTCCACTGGTTCCTGCAAAAGTAGATGACAACATGAGCAGGAGCAGGACGATGGTGAAGAATGTACGTTGCATAGTATACCTCATTGTCTTCAAATAGTTCGAATTTGGAAAATTGTGAGATCTCATATTGATAGCCCTATCCCCATTCTGCCTTCAAATATGATTCGGCGGGCGAAATACTGATCCAGGACCAAGCCCGTTTCAGTACTTACAGAATTCTACACATTGTCAAAAACTGCAGGTAAGTGCAGTTAAATAGTTTCGATGTTTTAGATCTATGTTGCAGCAAATATAGTTAGTAAGCAACTCGATAGTAACCTTTTTTTAGACTGCCAAATTAAATTTTCTATATCATTGTAATATATGGATTTATCATAGATGAATGTATTACCATATTTACAAACCAGACTCAATATTATCCTTAATGACAGTCAATATGAAGCGTATGCATTTGTCTCTATTTGGAGAAAATCGCCATATTCCATGCTTCAAAATCTGTACAATCGAGAGATTACCCGAGACCTGTTTAATGCTTCTATTTGGAATTACCCTTAAACATTCTCTGCGAAGATTGAAAAGTCCTGTTCACAAAGACTTATTCTAATGGCCAACCATTGAGGTCTGTTTTAATTGAAGTTCCCCCGTTATATCAGTTAAAATTTAGGTCAAGTTGTCGATATCGGTGTTTCTTGGTGTAAATCGGGTTGATTTGTCCAGGATTTCTGGTCAGAATGGCCGAAATACCATCACCAAGTGCATAATATC
>JADHUM010000065.1 GCA_016784545.1 Candidatus Neomarinimicrobiota bacterium | reverse complement strand
AGGGCGCTATCCTTTTTATGGCAATACGAAGTACCCCCGTTTTTTATAAAAACAGCCTCCGCCACTTGCAGAATCCGCCAAGTCATTACTCACCAATACTTTAGAAGCTTTTTAGCCCAGGTTTCGGGGGAACTTCAATAATCCCAAAAGAGAATGCAGGAGGCTTCTTGAAACCTGAAACGTGAAATTTGTCACCTCATTACCACTGCGAGCCTAAATATTTCAGGTTAAAAGGTGGTCCGGGATATCAAGACCCAACAGTAATAATATTTTGCCCCCTACCCCCGCCCAAAAAAATTTCATAGAATCCACCAACCCACTAACTTAATACGCTCGTATCTCTTTGAATTTGGTGGCTGTGCATGCTTCGAGACCCTCAGCAAGACACAGCACGTAGTATCGTAAAACCCATCAACCCATTAAACTCATCAAACTCAAAAACTGATTCAATTCATTCATGGCAAAAATTGTATTTAATGTTATTTTATTCCATAATTCCCAAAGAATAGAGCTACATATAAATCCTTAAGGGTCAAATCATGGAACCACGCGAAACTATTTTAAAAGAACTACTTGAGGCCAGCCATCTACAGGGAATTGAAGCCCTATTGGGGTGGGACCAGGAAACGTACATGCCTGAAGGAGCTGGTGCAGCCAGATCAGAACAGGTTGCCTACATCACCACTTTAATGCATTCCAAGCTGGTGGGGGAACCGATAAAAAATGCTCTGGAAGAACTCATTGACCTCGACACCGGCGAACTCAGGATAATGACCCTCAGCGATCGCGAGACCCGTCAACTCAAAGAAATCTGGCGGGATTACCGCCAGGAATCCCTGCTCCCCACTGATTTCGTAACCGATTTGGCGAAACATGCGTCTTTGTCCCAGCAGGCCTGGGTCAGAGCTAGAAAAGATAATGATTTTGCCTTTTTCGAACCCTTTCTCACCAAAATGGTACAGCTCCAGAAAGAGAAGGCTAATTATCTGGCCGTTGGCGCCACACCCTACGACAGTCTGCTGGATCAATTTGAGCCCGACATGACGTCTGAAAAGGTGGCCGGTTTATTTAAAGAAATTCGAGCCAGGCTGGTACCCCTTATAGCCAATATTCGTGAGGTTAAACACCGGGTAAATGGTAGTGTGCTTACTAGGGAATACGATGTTGATACACAGTGGGATTTTGGCATGGCCATGTTGCAAGCCATTGGCTTTGATAGCAATATCGGTCGCCAGGACCGTTCTGCCCACCCCTTTACCACCAGCACGCATCCCACAGATGTTCGCACCACCACACGGCTTCGGGAAAATGATTTAAAATCCGCCCTGCTCAGCACCCTGCATGAAGGGGGTCACGCCCTTTACGAACAGGGTCTCCCGGTTGAAGAATATGGTAATCCCCTGGGTCAGTCTATTTCACTGGGTATCCATGAGAGTCAGTCCAGGATGTGGGAAAACCTGGTTGGTTTAAGTCCTTCCTTCTGGCGTTTTGCTTATCCCAAACTTCAGGCAAAATTTCCAGATCAATTAAGGAATACGGATCGAGATATGTTTTTTGCCGCCATGAACCGAGTCAGACCCAGCCTGATCCGTGTTGAAGCTGATGAAGCCACGTATAATCTGCATATCATGCTTCGCTTTGAGATTGAGAAAATGTTAATTAACGAAAACTTTCCAGTAGCAGAGCTTCCCCAATTATGGAATGAAAAAATGGAAGAATATCTGGGTGTGCGACCCACAACCGATTCTGAAGGGGTCCTCCAGGATGTACATTGGTCTTTTGGGGCTTTTGGATATTTCCCAACCTATACCCTTGGAAATCTATATAGCGTGCAATTTTATAATCAAGCCAAGCAGGATCTTCCTGGTCTGGATGAATCCTGGGCCCGGGGTGATTTCTCTGGACTTCTTGGGTGGTTGAGGAAAAATATTCATGCGGTTGGAAGAGGCCGCAAGGCCGAGGAGCTGGTTTTGGAACTCACCGGACAAGAGCTGTCAGCCCAACCCTTTATGGATTATCTGGAAGCAAAATACAAGAGCCTCTATAGTATCGACTAACACTGTGAATCAAAAGTGTCTCCACAAAAGCAGGGTGATTCCAGCTGACCTAAAAACGACCTGGGATAAATGGACCACCCATGCCGGACTGAAATCATTTATTGGTTTAGACAACCAGGTCGACTTAATCCCTGGTGGACCTTACGAAATCTATTTTTTTCTGGATAATCCTGAAGGCACCAGGGGTGGCGAGGGCAATACAGTGCTGAGCTTTCTACCCCACAAGATGCTGTCTTTTAGCTGGAACGCCCCACCCACGATACCCGAAGTTCGCAACCATGCCCACAAAACCTGGGTAGTCATTCAGCTTGAAGAAATTGATGCCGGAAAAACCAGGGTCTCTCTAGATCATTTGGGCTGGTTAGAGGGTGAGAAGTGGGATGAGGCCTACACTTACTTCGACAGAGCCTGGGAGATTGTTCTGGAGTCCCTGGAAGAAAGTTGCCAAGACTAATCAGCTATTCACCATCACCATTGATCTTTTTCATTTCTGAATAGAGCTTGTAGAACAGGCCTTCGGCTGCCACATCGCCAATTAAAATTAACTCGTTTTCTTCGGTAAAGAGGAAAGAAGGGCTTGGGTTTATATTCTCTATCTCCTTGTCATAGATAGCGATCACATTACAACCGGTCCTGGTACGAATCTGACTTTCAGCCAGCGATTTGCCCACATAGGATGAAGGCACTATAACGCGAAATACGTTGAGTCCCTCTGCCACCATTAACAGTTTATCAGGTTTCAACAAGTTGATGATCGTGTTGGCGGTTAGGGATGCATAGGACATTACCAGATCTGCTCCGGCAGTGTGTAATTTGGAGATGTTTCCGTCAATGCTTGCCCGGCTGATGATCTGCGCATCGGGACGTAGCCTGCGGCAGTAAATGGTTAGATATATATTCGTTGGATCATCATGAGTCGTGATGAGAATCGAAGAAGCTTCCTTGATTCCGGCCCGGATAAGCGTATTAATGTCGGCGGCACTACCGTAGATATAGCGCTCATCGCCAATAACGCTTTTTTGTTTTTCTATAATTCGATAATCGATATTACGCTCATGCAGGGCATCGCCGGCTGCCTGGCCTACCCTGCCTCCTCCCACTATCAATACAAGCTTCTGGAGTTTTTTTTCTCCACCAAATTTTGCGTCATACTCGCTGAATTGTTCAGCCGACCCAGCCAGCAAAAGTACTGTTGTTGGTTTGATGAGGGTTTGAGGAGTGGGTATGGTAAACACGCCCCTTTCCCATACGCCCACCACATTGACACCGATTGTCTTGCGTAACTCGCTCTGCATAAGCGTTTTGCCTACAAGAGCTGTCCTCATGGTCGTGGCCTCTGCGATTAAAAGGGATCCAATTTTCCCGATAACGTTTGCCTTGGTACTTGTGCCAAGAACCCTTCGAGCCAGGGACTGTCCGAGCATTTTCGTGAATTGAAAGACGTATGTGCAACCAGATAATTCAAGAATATCAACTGAATCATCAAGATCAGCATTGGCGATGAGAGGAACCTTTTGAGAAATTTCACGTACGGTAAAGGCGATGTTGGTATTCATCATATCATCGACATTGGCAACCACAAGGGCTGCGTCTTCAACTTTCAAGTGCTGGTATGTTTGCGGATTACCCAACTCTCCCACCACGACTCGGAGGTTTAAATCTTGAAGATCTAAAGCTTGTTGTACATCCTCTACTACGACAACGTATTCATAATTATACTTGCGGAATTTTTCTGCAAGGTTGATCGTAACCGAATCATAGCTTGTAAGGATGACATGGTCCTTGGTGCCTTCTGGCAATTGTCGGGGCGCTCTGGCCTTAGCCTGGGCCTCCACCCACGGCAGATAAAAAAACTGGATAAGTGTAAAAGGCAGCATGGTGAGAAGAAACACAACCCCAGACATGAGAACCAGGATAGAAAAAATCTTGCCCAGATCAGTGGCAAAAGTAATATCGCCAAAACCAAGGGTGGACATGACAGTTAATGTCCAGTAAAATCCGGTGATCCAGCTGAATTGCTGGTTTTCAAGGGCCATCAAAAAGTGAAATATGATGCTGTAGATAGTAACCATCGCCATCAACGCGATGAAAAATTTTACAACCTGCCAAATGTTCCGCTCTTGTTTTTTTCTTACTAACTGAATGAGTTCGCTAAAAATTAATTTCATCGCGATTGTCCGCTTAACAACCCCCTGCAATGGAAGCGACCGATGTGACTCGCTCCAACAAGAGTTGCTCTTTGTCTGCTTGTCTTTGTCATAGCAGGAAAATTAAGTGAAAACGGTAGGGGTGAAAGCCCAATCCCCGGCGTTTAGATAAATCCCAGCCATATTATGCATTAAGGACGGCAATCTCATGCTCCCCGGGTAATAGAAAGTTCGAGATCGCTTCGTCGGCTGCGCCTCCTTGCGAAGACAGATTTGGGCCGCTCCATAATGTCGTTGCGATCCAAACACAAGTATCGGGATTTCGTCTTAGGTCTTTGCGAGCGTATGCGAAGCAATCTCCGGATTCCTGGGGAGAGGATAGACTGGAGATCACATCGATTGCTGTGCCTCACTATGGAAGACAGGCAAGCACAAGGTCCCAAGGCTGTGGGAAGCAGCCTAGAACCCCGCAAAAGACAGGGAGCAAGATGCCATTAATCCACAGAACTCACAAACGCATACACTCAATAACTCACTAAACTCAGCCCCCCTTTCGTGCAATTAGCGTAATTCGCGGTTCCCAAGGCCCCAACAAATCCTAAATTCCCGACAGTGATGAAATTGTTTAACAAGAAAGAATTGAATATATGAAACCAGTTGTACTTATCGTTCTCGATGGTGTGGGTTACACCGAAAGAATTGAAGGCAATGCCGTTCTGGCAGCCAATACTCCCAATCTTGATGCATACCGTAAAAAATACCCTCGTAGCCTCCTGGGAGCTTCTGGAGAAGCAGTAGGCCTCCCTGCAGGCTTTCAAGGCTCCAGCGAAGTGGGGCACTTGAGCATGGGTGCCGGCAAGGTTGTGATTCAGGAACTAAAACGCATCAATGATCAACTGGAAAGTGGTCAGATCTACAACAGTGCTCTATGGAAGGCCATGATGCAGCAGTGGCAGGCCAGGGAATCCACCTTCCATCTTTTTGGTTTGTTACAGGATGAGGGTGTCCATGCTCACTACGACCATCTCTTTAAATTTATTCGTCAGGCCAGCGCAGAGTATCCAGCAGGCAAAATAGTCATTCACCCATTTTTAGATGGACGTGACACACCGCCACGTTCAGCTCTTGAACATTTAAGTAAGCTTGAAGGTGTCATAGCAGAATTTCAAAATGTCTCCATTGGCACCCTCATGGGCCGCTACTATGGTATGGATAGAGGCAAGGTCTGGGAAATAACAGATCGAGCCTATGCATGTATCGTTTCAGGCAAGGGCCGTCCCATGACCTCTGCCGGAGATGCCATTCAATCCTCCTGGGAAAATGATAAAACCCCTAGTGGTGAAGACATGTTTGATGAATATATCGAACCCTTTGTCATGGAAGGTTATACAGGGATTCATGATGGTGATGTCGTGTTGCACACCAATTACCGACAGGATCGGGCGACCCAATTAACCCTGGCATTTACGGCAAAAGACTATCCCGGAACCCCCAAAGTAAAGCTGGATATTATCTATGCTGGTATGACGGCCTATTATGATGGTTTTGAAAACTTTCTACTGGCTGACGCTGGTGGAGCTGACTCTGAACCCTCAGTCACTGTCGGTCAACTCATTGCTGAGGCAGGTCTGCACCAGTTGCGTATGGCTGAGACCCAGAAATTTCCCCATGTCACAAGCTTCTTTAATGGCAAGCTGACCACTCCCTATAAAAATGAAGATCGGGAAGAATTAAAGGGTCGTTTTGACCCCGCCAGCTTTGCCGATCATCCTGAAATGGAAGCCTATCGGGTAACCGAGCGATTTTTAGAAAAACTTGATGAAGATAAGTATGATTTTATCATGGTGAATTATGCCAATGGTGATATGGTGGGACATACTGGCAATTTTGATGCAGGCGTGAAGGCCGTTGAGGTTCTGGATGAATGTATTGCCCAGATTATCCCGGCAATATTAGCCCGAGATGGGCAGATACTCATGACAGCGGACCATGGCAATGTGGATCAGATGCTTGATTATGAGACTGGAGCGGTAAGGACCAGTCATAGCCTCAATCCCGTGGAGTTGCTGTATATCGCCGATGAATCCCATTTGAATGTGGAATTGTCTGACGGATGTCTGTCTGACATTGGCGTCACCGTCCTGGCTCTCCTGGGTATTGAAGCACCCCCTGAAATGGGTGCCAGGGTATTGATCACCCCCCAATAAATATTGCCTGTTTGCCCAAGCGAGGATTCGAATCCTCGCCTGGCCTGGCACGACACCCAAATATTGGAACGAATAAACTCAACCCGAGAAAGAAGTCACATATGAAAAAAACCACAATCTCTTTTGCACTCATGCTCACGATATCAGCAGGGATGGCTGCTCAACCAGGTGTTTCCATTCACAAGCTTAATAACGGTATGGATGTCCTGCTCATCGAAAACAAAGCCCTGCCCATGGTGGGCGTAAATGTGATTATCAAAACGGGTTCCGCTTATGAGACCTATGAAACCAGCGGTATGAGTCACATGCTGGAACACCTCCTGTTCAATGGCACCACGACCAGAACACAAAGGGAGCTCTATGATGCCACAGACCTGATAGGGGGCTACAACAACGCCAATACAGGTGACTATTACACTAATTTTATGATGGTCATGCCTGCTGAACACAAGATTGCCGGCATGGAAATTCAGGCTGACATGTTGTTTAACTCAATCCTGCCCGAAGAAAAGTTTGAAAAAGAAAAGGGCATTGTGCTTGAGGAAATAGCACAGAGTCTTTCCAAGCCTGCAACCCAGATGGAATACAATCTATCTGCTGAATTGTATCGAGGTCACTCGCTTTCCCTGCCAACCCTGGGAACCTATGCCACCATTGAACACATGACCCGGGATGCAGTGAACCATTATTACCAATCAACCTATCGCCCCAACAACATGATCCTTAGCGCCATTGGAAATTTTGATTCTGCCACCATGCTGGAGGACATCAATAGAATTTATGGGTCGGCAGCACCGGGCTCAATTTTTAGACCTACAGACTCTATTTTGAAAACAGGCATGACCAAACCAGTCGCCACACCCTTGTCTGAGTCCAGCTGGTTGGACAGATATTATGGCGGAGAAGTTCCCACCCTCCATCAGATCTATCCTCTGGAAAATAAGTACCCCAAGGGCTTCATGCCGCTTTTGGAAATGGCCCTTAAGGACATTCAGCCCACAATGGAAACCAACCTCAAGGAAGCCTGGCCAGAAACAGTCGATGGCCTTTCCATACAAATCCATTCCAGCCCCATCGCCAATTATGTCGAGCTAAAGCTAAATCTGAAAAATGAAGACAATGCCAGGAAGATCAGTAATGAACTCAACCGGGCCATAAACAAAACCAAATTCAGAATTGCCTCAACCACCCTGGCATCCATGGCCACCAAAGAAAAGACGGCTTTTCTCCAGAATGTTGAAAAGCCCCATATGTTTGGGATTTACAATGCCTTTGATCTGGCAGTTTCCGGTATCGATGGGGTTCTGGATCTTCCAACCGCCAGAGACTTCAGTGAAGCTGCCGGTGCTTTGAAATATTTCAGAATGAAAATGGAGCCCACAGTCATCTTCCACCATGCTCAAAGTGCTGAATCAGCTGGCGTTTCAGGCGAGATAAAGACCAGCCTGGTTCAATCACCTGAAAAAGGCATGGGTCTTATCGTTCGTCAGAACCCTGGCTCAGAACTGCTGGCCATTCATTACCTTTTTAAATATAAATCAGCATATGAAGCTGAGTTTGGTAAAGATGCCGCCAAATATCTCCATGATTGTTTTGGTCAACGCATGAAGAGCACGGAAAAACTGGCTGAGAGTCAAAAATTCGGTCTGAAATTTACGGTTAATGACAATCCCTGGATTCCCATGGATAACATCTATCTCCATCCTGACTTTGGATATATCCGTGTTGAGGGACTGGCCAATAATATTGTTGGCACCATTGCCTTTTTGAAGGCGGAGATGAATGGTTTTATACCCACTTCAGAAGAGTTCAATATTGCCCGGGGAAAATTCTCTCAATCCATGATGCATGGCAGCAAGGACAAAGCAAAAGACCTCTTTGATGCCCTGGTTGATTCAACCCTGTATGGATCTGCAGCAAAGGAGAATGAAAAGGCCCTGAGTTATGAAAGTCTTGTTGAATTCGCTCGGGTCTATTTCAGCCCGGACAATCGTGTGGTCAGCGTGGTATCTCCCAAAGCGGAAGATGTGGTCTCCAGGCTGCTTCTTGCAGGCTCAAATTCACCAGCTAAAACATATCCCCTGACGGAAAAATCATATCTCAAACCAGCCACCCCTGTCACCATAGATGTTCCTGGTGGCGGTGAGCGCACCTATCTGTTTTGGGGTTATGTAAAAGACATTGAAACGGGTGACGAAGCAGCACTGAAAGCTCTCGGTCTTATATTGTCTGATAAAATTACGTTTGATGTTCGGGAAAAACAGGGCCTGGTTTATCGCATGACAGCCACATCAGCAGTCCGGGATAACAAGGCACTCTTCTATATGAGTCTGGGCACACGTCCCCAGAACGCTGAAATTCTCCTGCCTCAATTCGAATCCCTTATGAGCAAAAAGACTCTGGGTCAGTTAAGTGAAGATGACGTTCAGAAAACCATCAACATGTATCTTGGACGCATGATGTTTAGACGCCTGTCCAGTATCAACCAGGCCTATTATCTGGGAACGTCACTTTTCTTTGAGGATGACATGAATCATGACCAGACTTTTCTGGATGCCCTCAAGGCTGTCACCCTTGAAGATGTGAATCGTGTTGCCGACAAATATCTATCCCCAGAAAACGCCATTTCTATTGTAGTGAGGTAAGACATGAAACCTTTACAGCGATTCCTTTATGCCGGCCTGATAGCCATGTTGTTGCTTTCCTGTCAGACCCAGGTTGTTAATGAAGTGGTTTTTAAATCACATAAGTTGGATTTTAGTATAAATGTGGAAAACCACGAGGCAATCTTTTCAGACTCCGGGCAAATACAGGTGTTTGAGGGGGTAAACCTGCTATATATCGCACCTAATGCTCACATATCAAAACTGACCATTGGGAATACTTCACCAGACTTGATGTTGCTTGACTCAATTCGGCTCGTAGAGCAAGACACTGAATTAACTGCCAAAATTGAGGCATTAGACCCGCAAAGGGCAGCCTTATGGGTGCTTTTTGAACATGATAGGGCTGAAGAAACAGGTTTTTCACTGGAATACTCAGCCACCTTTAATGACGAGGTGGACGATGTAAAATTCTCCAACCAGAATGTAGGTCGAGAGGTCACCGGCACCATCCTGGACAAGGGCGCTTATTTTAGCCCCGGTGCGTTTTACTATCCTCGTGGAGAAGATGGTCTCATGAGTTTTGAGGTCACGGCGACCATACCCTCAACCTGGGAATCTATCTCTGATGGTAATAGTATTGCCAGCATCAGTGCAGGAGACACAAAAATCCAGTCCTGGAAGAACCCCTATCAATCCGATGGTCTCATGTTTATGGCAGCACCATTTCGCGTCAAACACGCCAAGGCTGGAGAGGTAGATATTTACTGTTATTTCTTTGAAGAAGACACCAGTCTCTTTGAAACCTATTTACCCGCAACAGTAGACTATATGAACATGTACTTCGATTTGATTGGAGCTTACCCTTATAATCGCTTTACAGTAGCTGAGAATTTTTTCCCAACCGGCTACGGCATGCCAGCCTGGACGCTTCTGGGACAACAGGTTATTCGGCTGCCCTTTATTGTTATGACCTCACTGGGTCATGAAGTGCTTCACAACTGGTGGGGCAACAGTATTTATGTGGACTATAAAAATGGTAACTGGTGTGAAGGCTTGACTGTTTATGGTGCCGATTATCGCTATAAACTGAAACGTGGCCCTGCCAGCGCCAAGGATTACCGCAAAGACATTCTCAAACAGTATAAAAGCTATGTCACCAAAGAGAATGAATTCCCTGTCCGTGAATTTGAAGCTCGTCACAATGCTGAGAGCCGCACCATTGGCTACAATAAAACCATGATGATCTTTCATATGATTGAAGAGATTGTCGGTGAAGAAGCCTTCTTCCAGGCCTGGCGCAATGTTTTTGCAGAAAACAAAGGGCAACAGGTATCCTGGGAAAAATGGCTGGAAGCGTACGAAAAGACTTCTGGAAAAGACCTGAGCCATATCATTCCCCAGTGGGTGGATCGGGTGGGTGCTGCCAAAATCAAGGTTGTTCTTCTGGAGTCAGAGTTTGTAGCTGGTCAGACCCAGGTAAAATTCATGGTTTCACAAATGGGTGAGGATATTTATAATCTGCAAATTCCAGTCAAATTCATGGGCGTCGATGAGCAAGATGGTCAGGTCGTCCTCACTAGCAAAGAAGCCATCTTTGATTTCGCAGTCTCTGGTGAGGCATCTGCCTTTGAGCTGGATCCCGACTACAATTTATTTCGTCACCTCTATCCCCAGGAGATTGAGGCAACGGTTGCTGCAACAATGGGAGCTGCTGAAAAACACTTTTGGTATTACAGAGAAGGCGATAAGGACGCGTTAAAATTATTTGGCGATGCCCTCACAGAGGGTGATATCACACCAGCATCAATAAATGATGCGGTGTCTGTGGGCCAGGAAGGCAACTACGCCATTTTTGCCCTGAATCCCACCACACTTCCACCTGAGCTTTCGAAACAAATCGAGATGAACGACACCAGCATTACCATAAATGGTGAGTCCTTTCCCAGGGTTGGTCATACCTTTATTTTGAGTTCGGAGGAAGAAGAGATAGCTGCAAAAATGCTGGTTGTTATTTCTGACGATCTGGGGTCTTTGCCTCGTATCGGCCAATTGGTTCCACATTATGGAAAATACTCTTATCTGGTTTTTAAGGGTAGCCGTAACGTAGCGAAAGGTCAGTGGCCGGCCCTCACCAGCCCGCTAAGGATTGAACTTTAAAAGAGAGAACCCTTACTATGTAGGGCTCGACGGATATTCCTCAGTTTTGGGAAGCCATTATCAGTGGGCTGTATCTCTGGTAGAATTCCACCAAAGTAATGGATAATGGAGTTGCTGAGCCAGCATTATTCTACTACAACATTGGAAATGAACAGTGGGAGCTCACTGATGTGGGCGCTAAGATGATCAAGTTAGTGTATTTTGTGAATCCGGGGACGAGGTTGTGAGAGACTAATAGAGACCGGTAAGTTGGTCAGGTCACTCTTTGCTGGTTTCCAATATCCCTTTTGAGGTTGAATCGTTGACGGTGGGATTGTCAGGCTCGTTCTGGGTCTCCGTGGTAGTTTGAGAATCAGCAGGTTGCCGGTGTCTGCTTTTGTGTGTCTTCAGACTGTGGAAAAGTCAAAACCAGAACTATATTCCTATTTTCGATTGATAGGGTGGTCACTTCTACATAAGTTACTGAACATCTCTGACGCATCTTACTGAGTATCCGGCTTTTCGGAAATCGTAATATCTGCCGATCTCTGAATGGGCGTAATCCAGCCAACGGTACCATGCCCCTCCAGCACCGCTCACTGTAGAAGACCAGAAATAGGCGTAGTTTCCCAAACCGATATATGAGCCGGTACTAAGATCGCGGTATCCGGCTGGCAAGGCGTCAAACGCGCTCTCTCCGAAGGTTGTCCCGTCACGAAGAGACCCACTTGACCACAGACTGGCATTCCCCGACAATTGACTCCCCTGATCCAGCCCCCGATACCCGGTTTCAGCAGCTTCACTAAAGCCCATTCCCAGGGCCCTTTCCAGCACTTGCCAGTCTCCGTCCGAAGGGACACGAAACCCCTCTGGGGCAATATTGCGGGCATCACTGACAGCATACCAATTATAGAGTGCGCCAAATCTTTCTGCATTATCTGTGTCATTATTGAAGTAACACATCGCCCCGGTGCTGACGTCGGTCCAGTCATCAGCCCTGGTGTTAAGGGATATGTCATCCCCGTTTCGATAATGTGTGACGCTTAGGTTTTGAGCCATCCATATCTGGTCGTCAATCTGGATAGTTGGATAGATATTGCCATCGACATCCACGGTACAACTCAAGCAAGCGGGGACAGAGACAATATTGCTGTAGTTACTTGTATCAGTGCTATTGTAGGCAGCTACTCTATAGTTGTAACGCTTCCCAAAAACGAGTGAAGTATCCAAGTAGCTTGTAACATTGGGCCCCACGCTGGTCAACTCTACAAATTGTGCTCCCAAGCTACGCTCGATATGGAACCCTGATTCGAACTCTGAGTTGTCCGTCCACACGAGATTGAGTTCTGTATCGCCAAATGGTATCACGGTGAGATTTGAAGGAGCCCAGTGTTCTGAATTATTTCCTGTGTCTTTCGGTTCTGACCAGAGCGATCCATCACAAGCCCATAGGAGGAGTACAGCTATCATCGCCATGAGGAATGTAAATTGTTTTATCACTATCCACCCCTATCGCATGCCACTGTTTGCTGTTTTTACAGACAATCCAACTTCTCCTTATAGAAATATTCAGCATGACCAGGAACACCTCAGAATATTGCATAGCTAACGGGTTCCTACAATGGTTTGATTGGGAAGGCAATGACCCCAGGTCCATTTACCCCCAAAACGCCTTATAAATTCAATACTTGCCATTAAAAACCTTTCTTTATGGCACCGGTTTTGCTATTATTCGACCCAGCGTTCGAATAATCGAATATAGGGGCAGAGTAAGATGACAAATACTGCGACAACAGATCGAAAATCAGCCGAAAGAATCGCTCGTCAAAAGTTGATTCTACAAGGCGCCCTGACCGTGTTTAAGGAAAAAGGATTAGAGGGGGCGAAGATTGATGAAATTGCCCGCGTTTCAGGTTTTGGAAAAGCGACGCTCTATTATTACTTCACCTCAAAGGAAGAAATTTTCTCGGCCCTCCTCCTCCATGGATGGCTGAGTCTCTGGCGAGAACTGGAAGAAATCGCAGTGGGTGGTGACAGCCCGCGTGCGACATTCATCTCCATGTTAAAAAAGATCGCCGAGATGGTGAACACCGATCGTCCCCTCTATGAATTCCTTTTCCAGGCCCCCCAATCATTTACCCGAGAAGAAAATGAGCGCTCCGAATGGAAGGCTTATCAGAATCGCCTATATAAGGTATTAATGGAACTTATTGAGCAGGGTATCAAGCAGGGCGAATTTCCCCAAATGGAGCCCCGTCTGATTATGAAAGCCATGGGAGGTCTTTTTCATGGCCTGGTCTTCTTGGGCAAGGACCGTGAAACCATTACTGAGAATGAAATAGAGGAAATGCTGGGCAATCTGCTTGGATAAACAAGTCAGATACATCAAGCACTCCCCAAAAAATAGAATCTACAGAAAAAATCAATCGAGGAGATAGATCCATGCAAAGAAACGCTACTACTTTTATCCTATTGGTCCTGACCGCCAGCCTGGCTTTTGGTCAAGCCTATACAGAAGATTTTGAAGATGGTGACATCAGCGAATGGTCACAGTACCGCGCAGATGAGGAAATGATCCAGGCTATCGATATGACCAGTGCACCTGCCATTCTCATCGGTGGTGGTGACAAAGTTGGCTACATCCAGGATATTGACTACTCCTATTCAGGGGCTGCCATTCTCCTTGATGGAGAAGTAACCGACGCCAATTACACCGTTGAAGCAGATGTATATGTCTATGAAAATGCTGCCACTTCAGCCTATACGGGTATCGTAGCCTATGCTGACTCATCCCATCAGGGACCTCATTCATATGGTTATTATGTGAAACTCGTTGCTGATTTTGATGGTGATAACCGTTTCCGACTCTACAACAACCAACTCAACTTCTCTACATTCCAGTACAGTTTCCACCACGGTATTTCTGCCGATGGTGTGGACAAAACGGAGGGCTGGCATCACTTTAAGGTTATAGTCAATACCAATCCAGCCGACAGCACTGTTTCCTACCAGTGTTTCTATGATGAAATCGATCTGGGAACCTATGTGGACGACAGCGACATGAACACCTATATGGGACAACCCGGCCTCTATGCCTTCCAGCAGAATGGTGTTGACGGACTGGCTGGATACTTTGACAACTTTATGGTTGAACCCAATGGCGGCTCATCAGAGCTGGAGCATGCAGAAGATTTTGAAGATGGCGATGTGAGTGAGTGGCAACAATATCGAATCGATGAAGAAATGATTCAGGCTATTGATATGGCCAACGCACCAGCCGTTCTCGTTGGTGGTGGTGACAAGGTTGGATACATCCAGGATCTGGACTACTCCTACTCAGGAGCTGCCATTCTGCTCACAGGCGAAACCATGTTTGCCGACTACATCGTAGATGCCGATGTCTATGTCTATGAAAATGCTGCCACTTCAGCCTATACGGGTATCGTAGCCTATGCTGACTCATCCCATCAGGGACCCCATTCATATGGCTATTATGTGAAACTTGTAGCTGATTTTGATGGGGACAATCGCTTCCGTCTCTACAACAACCAGCTCAACTTTTCCACCTTCCAGTATAGCTTCCACGAGAGTATTGATGCCTCTGGTGTAGACAAGACCGAGGGCTGGCATCACATGCAGGTTGTTGTCCACACCAATCTCGCTGACAGTTCTGTCTCCTACCAGTGCTTCTATGACGAGATCGACCTGGGCACCTATGTTGACGACAGCGACATGCACACCTATATGGGACAGCCCGGTCTCTACGCTTTCCAGCAGAATGGTGTGGATGGACTGGCTGGATATTTTGATAATTATGTCGTGAGTCCAACGGCCATTATTCCAGCTATTGATCGTGAGAATAATCGTCCTGTGACCATGACCATGCAGCAGAACTTTCCCAACCCATTCAATCCTTCTACCACAATCTCATTTGAGATGCATGAAGCGGGAGAGGCCTCACTGGATATCTTCAACATCAAAGGTGAGCTGGTTACAACTTTAGCTCAGGGTCGCATTCAGCCAGGTAGCTACCAGCTGACCTGGGATGGAAGAGACAACAAGGGGCAGATCGTTGCAACTGGAAACTACATTGCTGTTCTCAGCAAGGGTAGTGAGCAGGTCAGCCGTAACATGCTCATGCTCAAATAACAATTAACAAAGAGGGCCGCCTTTCTTTGAGGCGGCCCCTGTTGCTGAAATGAAAATATTCTCGCGCTCACTCCTCCTCCTGGTCTTTCTGTTGTTACAGCAATTAGCCTTTGCTGGTGTAGGCGGAAAAATATCTGGAACAGTAGGCTCTAACGATCAGGGTGTTCTGGTGGGTGTGAATGTGGTCATTGATGGAACCCAGATGGGTACGGCTACCGATGAAAACGGAAAATTCTTTATTCTCAATGTACCCCCGGGTACCTACACCATCAAATTCATGATGATTGGCTACAAAATCGCGGTTCATCAGGATGTCCAGGTGGTCTCAGACTTCACCACCAAAGTGAATGCAATCCTGGAGCCTGCGACACTGGATGCTCGGGAAGAAGTGTACGTCATTGCCACAAGACCCCTTATTCAAAGAGACGCAACCGCTACCATACGTGTGATTAGTGCAGACGACATCATCTCCATGCCCGTGAATAACATTAATGATGTTCTGGCGACCCAGGCTGGCTTTACCACTGATGAAAGTGGCGAAATCCATGTCCGTGGGGGCCGCACCAAAGAAATATTATATATGATTGATGGCGTCATTGTCCGCGATCCCATGGAAGGTGATTTTAGTGGCACGGTGAACCAGAATGCCATCCAGGAAATGACCGTCATCAGCGGAACTTTTAATGCTGAATATGGCCAGGCCATGTCCTCCGTTGTGAATATCGTGACCAAAGAAGGTGGCGACACGTTTCACGGACGCATCGAATACACCTCAGATCAATTGAATGCCTACAAGTACCATGAATCTGGCGCTTTTGAATATCTGGACACCAATTATGCCGATGAAGATACCGCCTTCAACTATATCGATTTACGAGAGGGTCTGTTTGATTATTACAACAATGCCCCAGATGGATTCTATCCCAAGGCGTTGATTCCCTTATTGGGAATGCCCATGAGTGGACAGCTCAGTGTTAGTCTGGGCGGACCCTTGCCTGGAAAAACCAGCTATTATCTATCTGGTTTATTTACATCGGAAGAAAGCCCCCTGCCACATGGTGGTGAAATGAGTCAGGATATACAGTTGCGGCTTAGCCACAGACTCACCGACCAGATCAAACTGGGAGCTCATCTCAACAGTTCAAGCCGACTGTATCAGAAGTACTCCCACCGTTGGAAGTATCTACCCCAGAGCAATGAACATATCTACAAAGGCAACGACAGAATATCTCTCAATTTGACCCACACACTCTCAGAAGCCTGGTTTTACAATGTGCACCTGTCCAGCCAGACAGTGGGGACGAAAATCGGTGTAGCCAACTTGGGTCCTGAAGATTATGAGCGTCCTCTCACCGATGCATCAGTCTACTTCTATGCTTCTGGAAACCAGGGCGTTTACACAGATAATCTCAGCCACACAAAAAGCCTGAATATCAATACCACTTTTGCCACTGGTGACCACCTCCTTAAAAGCGGCTTCAATTATGCCGCCCATGAGCTGGAGATTTATACAGAAGAAGACCCCTGGCTTGGCGGGACCAACTTTAAAGATGACACAACCTATACACCCACAGAATTGTCCTTTTTTCTCCAGGACAAAATCGAATTTGACTACCTCATTCTCAATCTTGGCTTGCGCTATGATCGCATCGATCCCCGGATTGGAATGTGGGAAGACGTCACCCGTTTTGCCCTCTGGGATTCCAGCCTTCAGAATTGGGTCTCAGCACCTGTTATTGATGCTCCTGTAGAGAGCAAGTGGAGCCCTCGAATTGGCCTGGCATACCCTGTGACAGAAAACACCGTCTTCCATTTTTCATACGGACACTTTTTCCAGAGTCCTGATTTTAAGGCCATGACCTATAATGCAGACAAGGATATTTCCGCAGCCCTGCCACTGGTAGGGAATGCTGGCGTCAAACCACAAAAAACAGTGGCTTTTGAAGTCGGTGTGAAACAGGCCCTTTCACCAGTTACCAAATTAACCGCCACGGTCTGGTCCAAGGACATCCGGGACCTCCTGTCCACACAATCCTATCGCATCATCTCCATTCCCGTCGTGGTCTACACCAACTCAGATTACGCCAGTGTAAAGGGCGTTGATTTAAGTCTGGACCGCGCCTTTAGTGAGAGTTTCAGCGCAAACATGAGTTATACCGTTTCAGTGGCCAGGGGGAATAATTCAACACCTATTGCAGGCTATTTTTCAGCATATGAAAACGAAGAAATACCCCATAAAGAATACTATCTGGATTTTGATCAACGCCATGATCTCTCCCTGAACCTGGCCTACCGCGGGGGACCAAAAAGCGGTGGCGAATTCCTGGGGATGCGACCCCTGGCAAACACCAATGCAAACCTGCTCTTGAATGTTGCCAGCGGCCTGCCCTATACACCTTATGTGGACCCCACCATACAGGTTGAAGTAAACTCAGCCCGCAAACCCTGGATTTACAGCCTGGATCTGAGGTTGAGGCGACAGATCAATGTGGGTGGTCTAAAACCAGCACTCTTTTTAGAGATTATGAATCTAACCAATCATGAAAATGTGTTGGCCGTGAATAGTCGTACAGGCAAACCATTTGATCAGGGTAGTTCAGGTCTGGTTGGCGGTGGCGATGATAGTAATTTGAATCCAGCCAAACTGGGTCGCGGGCGATCTATAAAAGCTGGACTTAGCGTGGGGTGGTAATGCAAAGAATGATTTTCATATCGCTGGGTCTCTGGCTTCTGATAAATCCACTCCGGGCTCAGGATTGCGCTTCATGTCATAGGCCAAACGAGTATTCCTCCCTGCAAAAATCAGCTGGCATTTTCCAGAAGGCTGTGGGTGTTATGGATAAGGGCCAGGTCCAGGTCAATACGGGAAATTTTGGTACCCTGTCCAGCTTCCATGTCTATTTCACCAATGCAGTCCATTGGCCAGCCTCTGCTGCCTATGAGCGCCAGTACTCATTCGGTCTGGGTTTTATGGTGGGTGTTAACGAAGACGATGTTATTGAAACCGAAACTCAGAGCCAATCAAAAATTTTGGACTGGCTACCCCCAGACGATGCTCGGGGAAAAGAATTTTCAGGCGAGGTGGTCGCCGAATCTGACGACACACCCTTTATGGCCAGTAGCGATCTTACCCAGACCTGGCCTGACCTGGGCTGGCCAGGATATTTCCGCGTCGATGTCAACAGCCTGACGGATGAACAGCTGGATAACCACCCCAGCGCTTTAAGTCTGCCAGATGCCCCCAATCAGTTCAGTTCGGATCGCGACCTGTTCGCCACCTACAACGATGCCAAGAACCCCCAGGGCAGTCATGGTCTCACTGTTGAGCAAACAGCTTATTCTTATGGTCGTAGTTATGCCGAGGACATTGTTTTTTGGGATTTAAAAATCTTCAATGACTCCGCCGAAGATCTGGACAGCATTTATATTGGTCTGTATGCTAAATTTCGACCTGATTTTGACAACCATGACTATCTGAATTTCATCGATAGTGATAATGATGGCATTCAGGATCTGGTGTATGTCTATGATATAAACAACACCCTCAACGGTGCCTGGAATGAAACCAATGATCCCCTGGGAATGGTTGGGATAAAGGTATTTGATACACCGGGACAACTGGGCATTACAGACTTTCATCATTTTTCAAGAGAAGCCTCGCCTTCCACTGATCAGGAAATGTGGGCCCTCATGAGCAGCAAGCAGAACTCAGAGCACCTGGTTGATTCACAATATTATTTCCATGGCAGCAATTCACGCATTGATGATACGGGTCAGGATCTAAGCACCATCGAATCCTACTATCCACCCTTTTCTGATGCCGGCGAACCAGCCCGTATAGGAAATGGTATTAACTACGTGATTTCCTGTGGACCCTTCGATCTCAAAGCTGATTCAATGACCACCCTGTCCTTTGGTCTCATCATGGGTGATGCCGGTAGCGTTCCAGACAGCCCTGATACCACAGACCTCATGCAGAATGTCCGTATTGCACAAGATATGTATCGACTGTATTTCCAGGGATCCGGACCTCCCGATCCCCCACAGGTGCACGCGGTTCCCGGTGATGGACATATCTCACTGTATTGGGATGGCAGCTCCGAAAGTTCAAGAGATGCCTGGACAGGGGACCAGGATTTTGAAGGTTACCGAGTATATCGTAGCTCCGATGCCGGCCTGACCTGGGGACGACCCATCACCGATGCCTATGGCAATACAGTTGGATATCATCCCATCGCACAGTTCGACTACACTGAAGAAGAAGATATGGAGCGATATGGGGTGGATGTTTCTGGTCCAGATCCGGCCTTTCCCCAGAACCTGGGTGATAATTCAGGACTGTTCCACACCTTTACTGACTCCAATCTGGTGAATGGTGTTGAATACTGGTATAGTGTTTCAGCCTATGATCGAGGTAATCAGGACGATCCCGCCAACCCAGTCCCATCCTATATGAATGCCCAGGGACAATCCTGGCACGAAAAACACACAGTTCGCGTGACCCCGGGAAAGCTGGCCCAGGATTTAAGTTTTGGTGGCCTGGAAGCCCTGGGTGGTGATTGTCAGGGCGTGGTCACCGTGGAAGTAGAAGATCCAAGCCAACTCAAGGATCTGAATTATTTGATTGGTTTTGATAAGGTCGATGTCACCATTGACGGTGAGTCAGTAAGCGGCATGGCAGCATCGGTTCTCAATGCCCTCACAGGTGACACCCTGGTCAACCAACAGTTTATCATTGATGGTAGCGATGCAAACACCATTTCGCTGGATGGGCTGGTCATCTATCTGGAAAGTCCTCCAACGGGAGTTGAAACATTAGGCTGGACCAAGGTTACCGGTGACACCTGTACCTTTGATTGGCGCATTGAGAGCAAGTATCCAAATCTGGTTCCCTCTGGACAGGCCGTTGGGAGTGAGGTTGAGACATTTGACGATTGGCGTCTCATCGTGGATTATGCGACAGGGGTTGAGGCAATCTGGCTGGATGCCTTTTCAGGTGAGTACAGTGATCAGACACAGCATCTTCCTTTACGCGTTGAAGTAATCACCGATCCTGATAATCCCATCGATGTCACAGAGCATTTAATCCTGGCGGAGTTCAATCATGGGATGCCGGCTGAGATCCGTCCCATGTTTTATAGCCCCATTGGCTGGGATCTGGTTCCAGGTGGATCGGGCTGGTTGTCTGGATCAGGGGGCTGGTATGAGAAACATGTCGACATGCTCATTATGGAAAAAATTGATGTTCATGAAACCACTGGCGATACCCTGCCCAATTATCTCTATCTCCTCACCAACAACAAACCTGACACATCAATCAATAAGGATTTTGAAACTGAGATCATTGAGGCGGTGGCACCGTCGCAGGGAGATGAGTTCTCAATCATTACTTTCAAGCCTTTCAGGCCGGGAATCACCTATCGTTTTAATCCGTTAAACAAGAATGGTCTTGTGGGAGGGGCATCCGAGAATCCACTTGAAGGTGTCTATGTGGTGCCAGATCCCTATATCGTAACCAATGCCTGGGAAACCAATGAGTTTGGTAAAAAACTCATGTTTACCAATTTGCCATCAAACTGCACCATCAAGATTTACACCATCCTGGGCGAGCTTGTGGATACCGTGGAGCACGGAGGTGACAGTCAGACCAGTTCAGGCTATGCCTTCTGGAACATGCGCACCCGCAATGATCAATTTATTGCTCCTGGCGTGTATCTCTATCATGCTGAAACACCCGACGGTCATGAGACGGTGGGAAGATTTCTGGTGATCAAATGATAGGGATCGCTCTCAATTTTCTTCGATTTGTAATGATGTTAAATTATGTAATAGGCTTGAAAGGCCGGAGTGTCATGCTGAGGCTCTCGAAGCACACGAAGGCCGATAGGCAGTTACTTACAGAAAACGGAACTGTAAAAGAGGGCATCGATAGCTCGATTCCTCGGGCTCAGCTGATTAGCTGTCGACCCATAATTACTCTCACCATTTTGATATTAAGCCTGACAAGCGTGCTTCAGGCCGACTTTGACAAGGTGGCCACCACAGCGGCACCCTTCTTAAAAATGGGTGTTGGTGGACGTGCTGCAGCCATGGGGGGCGGTTTTGTATCCCTGGCCGATGACGGTAGTTCCCTGTTCTGGAATCCAGCTGGAATGCTGGGGGTAAACAGCATCACAGCTTCTGCCAGTCACACTGATTGGCTCCTGGATATTACCCATGATTATGTCGGTCTCATCCTGCCTGGCCGTACCAATGAGAGAATCGGCTTTGCTATCTCTGCTTTGACCATGGGTGAACAGCCCGTACGAACCCTTGAAAACCCCGATGGTACAGGTCTGGTCTATAATGTCATGGATATCGCCATTAGCGCGGCCTATGCCCGCCAGGTAACCGATCGCCTATCCATGGGAATTACTGGAAAATTTATTCAGCTGAATGCTTACAACGAAAGCGCTTCAACCGTGGCTATAGATGTGGGATCCATTTTGCGCACCGATTTTTATGGGCTCAGAATCGGAATGGCCTTATCCAATTTTGGTGGCGATTTTCAATTCAGTGGACGTGATTTGATTTTGAAGGCGGACATCGATGATGACATCGACGGTAACTATAGTACTGATGTCGACCTGAGAACCGAACCCTGGCCCCTGCCGCTCATGATTCGCATTGGACTCAGCATGGATGTCATGGGTGGAAGAGACGCATTTATTTCCAGCCAGAATAGCCGCTTGACCCTGGCCCTGGATGCAGAGCATCCCAATGATGGTCCTGAGCATATCAATCTGGGGGCAGAATATGCCGTGAAGGAGATGGTTTATTTCCGTGGTGGGTATCGCTACAACTATGACCAGGAAGGCTTTACCATGGGGACAGGCATACAACTTGATTTGAAAGCCCACGGAAAAGTGAGAATTGACTACGCCGTCAAACCCATGGAAATCTTTGGTAATACCTCTGTACTCTCTGTAGAGTTCTCCAAATAGATATATCGAGCACCCGATTTAAGAGGCTGTGTGAAAACGGGGGTCCAATAGAGGATACTTAGTTAGGGTTTCGATCCCGCGACTAGACAGATCATGCGTAACCTTTTGATAATAAACTAGATAAGTTGTATTTATTCTTGTTATTAATTGTAAAATA
>JADHUM010000064.1 GCA_016784545.1 Candidatus Neomarinimicrobiota bacterium | reverse complement strand
ATTACGAATTTTGGGTTTTGCTTTCATAAATCACCATGTTTTGAACTGTTTTTATTGATTTCTGGCAACTTAAGCTTTATTTATCTCTACACAACACATTGTTATTATTATCGTTATATACTTTTACAGGGACGACTAATTAGGGTACTGCGCTAATGGTGCGTTTAATATCACCATAAGACTCAAACCCAGATGATGTACTCATTTTTATCCGCTTGACAGAGGTCCCAACTCCATGATTGTCCTCCCAAGATATTGCATGATATCCTGGTGGAAAGTATCCAGAAGCGATTGTATCTGGAGAATTAGAAAATGCTTCATGGGCAGTTATCAATACGGAATCATATACAGGAATCATGAATCCGATCGTCATTAACGGACCATCTGTTGGATTTGGGAAAGCGGGCATCAAGTGAAATGAAGAGGGGATGGTAATATCTCCACTCTCTTCTAGATTAGGAATCCAGTCAAGCGAATCGCCTCCGAGTACTTGACCCGTGTAATCAGTATAAAGAAATCCACCGTATCGCTGCAAGTATGCCTCAGAGATAGAAATTTCTTGAGTATATCCTACAGAGTATTGGTCTCTAGTAATTTCATTCTTAAAGTTTTCTGCGACTTCAAGCGAATTCGTGAGAGGGTTCAAAGTAGAGCGCCACCAAACTATAGTCAGAGAACAGCCCTCGTGATAGGAATAAATATCTGATTCGGTAACAGACATGCTCTGCCCCGGTATTAGTCGATATTTAAAATTGGGAGAAGGATTATATGGGTCGTATGCTATATATGCAAGGTCACCATTGTATATCTGAAAGGACAATACTTGGTCTGAGGTGTTCTTTATTAGAAGCCCATCTTTCTCTGGCTCAGAGCAAGCAATTAAAACGAGCAACACTGCGAGACATATTTTTAAAATGAGAAACTTCATATCATCACGCTAACGCCATAGGCCTGAGCTGCTTCCTGAAAAACAGTCAAAATAGTAATGAAACCTTGTGTCCTTCCATGTGATATTCGATCCCCCCAGATTGGTTGTGAGTCAACTCTAAGCTTTTGTTAGACAACCGATTATGTCATTGATTGCAATATTCATCCGAGCGTTTAGATGTTTACTTCTGCAGTTCCTTTGACATACTTGTGAATTAGGCTTGAAACTAGGGTCTGGTATGGAATTCCTTCTTCAAGTGATTTCGCCTTAAGGCGTAATAAGTCCCATTCAGAGATTCTAATGTTAATACGCTTATTCTTCTGGAAAGTATTTCTCGCGTACTGAGCATACTTCTTCTTCATCTCTTTCGTCAATCCGACGGATTTCAACTCATCATTTTCGTAAGCTTTGAGTATTTCTTCTTCATAACTGTCTAGTTTATCCATGATAACCTCACTTCAAGTAATCTTTTGTGGCTTTACGACTAGGAATTATTGTCTTGAGGAAAACCTCATCATCATTTTCTACAAATGGGACGAAATATGCATATTCCTCAAATTCAATTACAAAAATCCTTTGTCCTGGATATTTATCCTGATTGGGATGATCTATTACATCGAGGATATTCCCAGCCTCAATTTGAAAAGCCATTATCTCAAATGAAATACCTCGCTCCTTTTTTATTGATTCATTCTTCTCTGAATTCCAGTTGAGATATTTCATGTGACTAATCTATCCTATTGTGTGCCTTATGTCAACCTCAAATTTATTCGGTTTGTCCAGCAATCTCTTATGCCTCTATCCCCAAGTACTAATAACAAAAAAAATAGGCCACCCAAGGGTAGCCTATTTTTTTGAAGCTTTAGCCTGGAAGCTCACCTGGCGTCATAAGCAATTCTTCCATCAATTTTAGCTCTTTGATGCCCGAGATTAAGATATCAGGATTCACAGTAAAATACTTTTTATCCAGTTTGCCCTTATAGTCCATTTTCCCCAGGATGTATTTTATGGTATTTAAACGAGCTAATTTTTTGTTGTCGGATCGAATAATGGTCCAGGGTGCAATGGTCCGGTTGGTTTCAGACAACATTTGAAATTTCTTTACTGAGTACTGATCCCAGAGATTTTGGGCTTCCATATCAACAGGTGAAATTTTGAACTGTTTGAGGGGATCTGTTTCTCTCGCTTTAAACCGTGCGAGCTGTTCCTGTTTGGATACAGAAAAATAAAACTTAAACAGCTTGACTCCATCTTTCACCAGCATCTGTTCAAATAAGGGTACGTCTTTAATGAATCGTTTGTTTTGTTCATCTGTGCAAAAACCCATGATGGGTTCTACCATGGCTCTGTTATACCAACTCCGATCAAACAGGGCAATTTCACCACCGGCTGGCAGGTGTTGAATATAGCGCTGGAAATACCATTGCCTCCTTTCCACATCACTAGGCTTTTCCAGTGCAACCACGCGAGCACCACGAGGATTGAGATGTTCTGTGATTCTCTTGATGGTTCCACCCTTGCCGGCTGCATCTCGTCCCTCAAAAATCATGAGCACTCTCAGGTCATGCTCCTTCACATGGTTTTGAAGTTTAAGGAGTTCTATTTGCAGCCGTTTGAGCTCAATTTCATATTCCAGAGTTTTCTTTTTGACATAGACGGCTACGCGCCCTTTGGATTTATGAGCATCCTTATTTTTTGTAGCCGTTCCTTCATGTAAATGAATCTTTTTTGATTTGTCGGCCTTGACAGGTGGAGCCTTTTGGGGTTCCTTAGGGGGTGGAGTTGCTTTAGTAGCTGGCTTAGTCTTAGCACTGAGTCTCACTGGGGCTGGTGTTGGGGCTGGTGTTTTTTTATCCATATTTATAACCCTTTTAATTAGCCAATAAATCGACCATGTTTGCGGCGTTGACGCTCCATTATCTTTAATTCTCGCTCCCCGGAAATGACCACATCATCGTTGGTCTGAAAATCTAAGCTTCTGCTTCTTCCACGATAGGGGATTGAGCTAAGTATCAGCTTCATGGTTTCTAATCTGGCCGAATGCTTACTGTCAGAACGAATAATATACCAGGGCGCTTCTTTAGAATTGGTTTTTTGGAGCAACTTGAATTTTTTTGCAGTAAACTCATCCCAAAGATTCTGGGCTTGAAGATCAACCTCACTTAGTTTCCACTGGCGCAGTGGGTCATTCATGCGTCTCTCAAATCGTCTATTCTGTTCCTCTTTGGAAACCGAAAAATAAAGCTTGAGCAATATGGTTTTAGAATCACTGATAAAGTTCTTCTCATACGTGTTCACCGTATTTAGAAATTCACGATATTGCTTCTCTGTACAAAACCCCATGACAGGTTCAACCAGAGCTCGGTTATACCAGCTTCGATCGAAAAGCACCATTTCACCAACGGAAGGGAATCTCTCAATATAGCGTTTGAGATGAAGTTCAGTTTGCTGGCGATTCGAGGGTTTTCCCGGTACTTCAACGCGGTAACGTTTCTCATTCATATAGCGGGTAAGACGTCGAATTGTGCCCCCTTTGCCAGAAGCATCTCGACCATCAAAAAGGATAATCATCTTTTTACCGGTTCGCTCAAGATGTTGCTGTAGCTTTATCAGCTCTGCCTGATAGGGCTTCAATTCTTCATTTTGCTGATATTTCCCCAGGGCAGCGTTGACAATGCGATCTTTTTGTTTCCTCTTGAGAACATCCTTGATCTCATCCATGCCCGCTTTGCCTGTGGAGGGATCAATTTTTTTCTCGGCCTTGGTAATAACCGACCGGATTGTATGTTGGGGTTTTGGATCAGAAACAACGCTCTGATCTTCTTGCTCAATATTTTCTTCTTGTGTCATACCTTCTCTCCGGAAAGCTATTCAAATAAAAATCTGACAATTACTTACAACCCGTCATTATCAAGTACCAGACCTGAAAAAGTCTCGCTCAAATATAGGACAATGTGTTAAAGGTTTACTGATTAATTCAGGCTGAAAAAGTAGCATTGATCGAATAGTTTTCTCTTTTTTTCGGACATCAGAAATACTTCTCCAGCCCGATGTAAAATCCCCCCGAAATTTAATAGTTTAGTGCGATTGAAACAGCTATGAGTACCTAATTGAATTCGTCGAACAGAACCTTGTAAGTCACATAAGAGATATTCTTGGCCTCAACCCCGGTTGGTAATTTCACTTCCACTCGAAAGAGAGCGGATTCTCCAGCCGACAGAGAACTTTCGCTAATAACACCTGAATAAAAGGAATAGGGCTCACCACTGATGTAGGAAGAGTCCTGGGCAATAATCGTGGTCCGTTTATCATGGAGACGGAAGCGAACTCTTACAAAATCTGCCCGACGCATCCCTTTATTGGTGACCTGTCCAATGAATACGCGGCTGTCAGTATGCCGCTGGTCTTCAAATTCACCCTTTAGGACCACATCTGCATGGAGGCGATCAAATGGTTTGAGCTCCTTGATATTTTCCTGAACAATGGAGAGGGTTCCGATATTGGTTTGAACAATAATTTTATCCAAATCTTCTGAGAGAATCTTACCCTGAACAACGGTTCCATTTTTTAAGGTGATCTCACTGATTTTTTCAGGAAAATTAACGAGGCGTTTGATCTCTTTGCGAATCCTTGGTGCACTTAAATCGTCATATTCACGTAGTTGAATACGCATACGATCCATATCATTCTGGATTTGATTTACTTCCCTGCGGAGTTCCTTGACCAGACTATCTGATCCTCGAACTTCCACACTGGGTTTAAAAAACTCACGCTTATCCGAGCCCTGACTGGTTCCATCTGTCTTCTTCTGGGAGAAACCCATGAGGGGTAATAATACAATGATGAGGAGTAGCGCTATCTTCGAAGGCTGTCGACGTACAGTCATTATTCACGCTCCCATTTGCTTTGGGTTGTGCGAGCGATATGCTGCAATTTTTGTTGAAGTTCAGGGTCGTCAATAGATCTGACTAATTCCCTAAGGTCGTCATAAAAAATAAAATTGTCAGGATTACCCAGAATATCAATCAATTGATTGGTAATCACCGGGTCCTTATACACTGAAAGGGATACAATAGCACGTTTACGAAAGCGACTCGGCATCTGATCATCCCGGGCGACTTTCACCAGTGCCATTTTTAGCTCCGGATCATCAAAATTACCCAGGGAGGTAGTGATGGCATCCAACATCCCATAATAGGTGGCTTGCTCGTTGTGCAAAGCATCAATCATACTCGACAAGAGGCGTTCATCCTTCATCTCATCCATAAGTGAGATTGCATAGGTCTTGACTTCATCCTGAGTTGCAGGATTACTCAGCATCTCAGCCATAAGGCGGGCAACTGCTGGATCATTTTTGGTAGCGAGAATCTCTACGGCGAGATTTCTGATTGAGATATCAATTTTTCTATTCTTAGCTATGGACATGAGGATGGGTACGACTCGGGCATCATCCATTTTGCCCAGAGTGAGGGTTAAATTCTGCAAGAAAGAGGCATAATCTTCGGTAGCATCAGCATACAATTTCAAGATGAGTGCAACAGAGCGTGCATCAACCTGATCCTCAATGATGGCAAACATTTCATCGCGAACTGTCACATACCCTTTCCGGCTAATGGCCATAGCTTGAAGAATGGTTTTGGTATTTTCAGGTTCTTTGGTTTTTCCCAGAGCCTGAAGACCAGTCTGGAAAAGGGTGTAATCCAGATCGCTGCCATCTTTGAGAGAATTCCTGATAGCCTGTAGGCCAACGGGATCATTGGATTCAATCACTTTTAACATGGCTTCTTTACGAATTTCGATGGGCAGGCTGGTATCTCTGTAAAAAAGAATAAGATTGTTTAAGGCTTTTTTATTTCCATCTCTATACTCGCTATAAGCTTCATCAATTCCAGCTTTTGTAGCTTCTTTGTTGGAGCTACAATTGGTAAAAGATCCAATGACCAGTCCAAGTATCAGGATCCAGAGTACTTGTTTGCTTAATTGCTTCATGTTGAAATCCATCAATTTCTATTCAAAATATCGTGAAAAGTATCAAATCAGTTTATAGAAAATACAGGTTGATGTCAAGGTAATTCCCTTTGTTCCAATTGCTTAACATGCCATTGTTTAAGTGATAGATTCACTCCATCAAAATAACCATAGCTGAAATAATTCAAGAAATCTCCAATGGTTAGAAAGGTGTTCTTATCGAACATTTTTAATTTTGGATAGTGAATATGTCCAGTAATGACAAAATCAGCACCTTCTGCAAATTTATCCTCAGCAAAGGCATAGTTTTTACGTATTAGATTCAAATGATCAATTGACGTCTCTTTGCTATATTTTTTTCTGCTGCCCCTGGAAAGCCAGTTTGCGATCCAATGACTGATATTCGGGTGAAGGAGCCATCTAAATGCCCAGATAAAGAGGGGATGTTGAATGACACTTCGCAAGCGATGATATCCAACATCTTCCGGATCCAGACCATCACCATGATTGAAATAGAACTGCTTATCGGCAAACTCAATGGTGGCCGCTTTGGGGTATATTTTTACTCCGATGGTGTTGGTTAAAAATGAACCTATCCAATAGTCATGATTCCCACCGAAATAATGGATGGTAACCCCAGCGTCAGCCAACTCCTTCATTTTTGAATAGACGTCCAGATAAGCCTGGGAGACCAAATAGCCATACTCAAAGTAGAAATCAAACCAATCCCCGACTATAAAGAGGGTGGCCTTTTCTGCTTTTATCTTGTCCATAAGCAGGAATAGTTCTTTGCGGCGTTCTCGCTCAACATCGTCAACCTGTATCCGTAGATGAACGTCTGAAAGGAAGTAAGCTGTATTATTCATTCAGTCAAAATAACCAACATCACCTAAAGTACCATGCGAATTGTAGGGATATAATCATGTAAACGTTATAAGTTGGTGGACATCAGGCGGTCTCAGCGTTTGACAAATATCAGGCTGAAGCTTATCTTGATTAGAATTATTGGAACCCAAAGGAGCTCTTGGCATACACCATTATATGAAAATCATTAATCCTATAAAGAACATCCTGATTTTTACCATCATTGGGTTGATCGTTTTGGTCAATCCTGTAGAAGCAAAATATGGAAAAAATAAAGTGCAATATCGTGGCCTGGATTGGTCATTTATCCAGACCCCCCATTTTGATGTCTATTATTACGATGGGGGCGAGTCAATTGCCTACTTCGCAGCAGATGTCGCAGAGAAATCTTACGAGCAGATCTCCTATCAATTAGACTGGCGGCTGAGCAAACGCATATCCATACTGGTTTACAACTCCCACAATGATTTCCAGCAAACCAATGTGACTCTGGGATATTTGCAGGAGGGTATTGGTGGTTTTACTGAATTGTTTAAGAACCGGGTGGTTCTACCGTTTGAGGGCAGTTATGAACAATTCAGACATGTTCTCCATCATGAGTTAACACATGCAATTGTCAACGACCTCATCTTTGGTGGGAATGTACAATCCATCGTCTCCGGAAAAATGAGAGTGAACATTCCCTTATGGTTGAGTGAGGGTTATGCTGAATATTCATCTCTGGACTGGGATTCCAGAGCTGATATGATTATTCGAGATGCCGCCATCAATGGCAGTCTACCTCCCATTCAGTATCTGAACTATTATATGGCCTACAAGGGTGGGCAAAGTGTTGTCCGGTACATCGGTGAAACTTTCGGTGTGGAGCGCATTGGAGAAATATTTCATGAGACACGTCATTTTAAGGACGTGCCCAAGGCCATCGAGAACACCCTGCATCTGGATCTGAAGACTTTGACCGAAAAGTGGCATTTTTCAGTGAGAAAAGATTATTGGCCTGATATTGAAGGCCGCAGCAACCTGGACGATGTTGGCCATCGACTGACAGATCACACCAAAACACGAAACTATTTTAACGTGAGCCCTGCTATTTCTCCCAATGGGGGAAAGGTTGCCTTCCTGTCAGACAGATCAGGATATGCAGATATATATGTCATGTCATCTGATGATGGCAGAAAGTTAACCAAAATAATTTCTGGTCAACGCACTGCTGAACTGGAAGAGCTAAAATGGTTGAGTCCCGGGCTATCCTGGGCTCCCGATAACAGGCATCTGGTATTTTCAGCCAAATCTGGTAATGAGGATGCTCTGATTTTCTTTGATACGGAGAAAGAAACCCGTCATAGCCATAAACTTGGGTTGGATGGCATTTTCACAGCGTCCTGGTCTCCAGATGGGAAATCCGTAGTCTTTTCGGGACTGAAGGATGGAGCCAGTGACCTGTTTCTCTACTCAATAAAAACCAAAGAGGTCACACAACTCACCAGGGATTTATTTTCCGATACACGCCCAACATGGTCACCGGATGGTAAGGAGTTGGCTTTTGTGTCTGACCGTGGCAACTCATTGCTCACCGGGGTTGTTTCTCAAGACTCACGGCAATCTCGTGAAATATTGCGGAGCCACGATTTTCGCTCCACTGATATTTATACCATGAATATAGAGTCTGGACAGATCACACGCATTACCGATACACCGGGAAGTGAGGATTCACCCAGCTATGCAAATACATCCCCTAAATTGGCATATACTTCAGATCGTAGCGGGATATGGAATATTTACTTTTATGATTTTGAAACAGGGATTGAAATACCAGTAACAGATATCATGACGGGTATTTTTCAAATTAGCTGGAGCAAAGATGATTCCAGACTTGTATTCGCTGGATATGAAAAGGGTGGCTGGGATATTTTTACCATGAACAATCCCCTCGATATACAAAAACAGCCGAAATCACCCACATTTTCAAACTATTTAAAGCGCAAAAATATTCAGCTGGATCTGACATATAAGGATTCAATGCCAGAGCCTGAGCACCGGAATATCAATCCCTTTGAGACCCATGTTTTTGCCTATGGAGATGAGTATTCAGATGCAAAAGGCACAACTGATGTGCCGGAGCCAGTCGTCTTGAACACCAAGGATAGTACGGGTGCTTATGCGGTCAATAAGTATAAGACGCGATTTACCGTCGATCTGGTTGATGCCCAAGCTGGGTATTCCAACTTTTTCGGGGTCCAGGGCAATGCTCTCATGGTTTTTTCTGATATTATGGGAAATCATCAAATTCAGTTTGGGTTTGAATTATACCGCAATCTGGATAACTCTGATCTCATGCTTGGTTATCACTATTTACCCAGAAGAGCCAATTTGCACCTCATGCTGTATAATCTGCCTGACGATTATGTGAGTATATCCCCGGACTATTTCTTAACTCTCTGGCATTTCAGGAAGTACGGAACCGTTTTTGGTCTCGACTATCCATTCTCAAAATATTCCCGATTTGAAACCAGCGTGAATTGGTTAAACATTTATCAAAGCATCAGTTATCTGGATTTGATAGAGGATCGCGACAAAGTTGAGCTTACACTCAACCAAAGCTATGTACTTCCAGAGGTGAAGCTAAGTTTTGATAATGTTTTGTATGGCAGTCTTTATCCCGTTTCTGGATGGCGCATGGAAACCGGTTTCCGTTTCTCGCCAGACATGCCTAACTCGTCACGACAATTCGCAACTTTCAGAACGGATATTCGGAGATATATCAAAGTTGCCAGAGAATATTCTTTCGCCCTGAGAGCATCTGCTGCCAGTAGTTATGGTAAAACCCCGGAAACATTTATGGCTGGCGGTATATCAAACTGGATTAATTACAGATTGGATAATGCTTATCTGGATATTCTATCAGATTATGAAGATCTGTATTTTTCAGAATATGTGGTCCCGGTTCGAGGCGTTCCCTATTTTGCTTACACCGGAAATCACTATACAGCCTTCAACGCTGAATTCCGATTCCCCTTTATAGAATATCTCTCAGTCAAATGGCCAATTTCCATGGTTATAGGCAACATCAGGGGAGAATTGTTCAGCGATTGGGTGAAAACCTGGGATGCCCAGCAGATAGATGGTCTGACTCTGCCTGAGATTCTTTTTCGAGGTCAGAATAATAGCTACTGGGGAACTGGTTTTGGGATGCGTATGAATCTGGGGATTTTTGTACTGCGATATGATATGGCATTTGATATGTCAGAAGAAACCCTCTGGGACAATCGACAGCATATCTGGTCCCTCGGTCTGGACTTTTAATGCAAAAACTAGTTCGGCGGCTTGGTCGTGAAACCATTGGTCTGGTTGCCAGCATTGGTGAAGTATTCATTCTCCTTGGTCAAGCTTTAAAAAATGTCCGCTACTTCCATCAGGATCGAATTTTATACAACGAACAATTCTATCGATTGGGTGTCAAGGCCCTTCCCCTGGTAAGCATCATCGCGGTTTTTGCCGGTGCTGTGGCAGGTTGGCAGGGTGCCTACCAATTGGAAGATACACTGCCACCAAGGTTTTTCGGGCAAATCGTTGCAGTAGGAATATTATCTGAAATGGGTCCGGTCCTAACAGCCCTGGTTCTGGCGGGTCGAAATGGCTCCTCTATTGGTGCCGAGATTGCAACTATGAAAGTTACAGAACAGATTGATGCCCTTGAAGTGATGGCCATCGATCCCATTCGTCACCTGGTGGCACCCCGTGTGGTAGCCATGATCATCATGATGCCCCTTTTGGTTGTGGTGGCAGATATTATTGCTCTCTTTACAGCAGCAATTATTGGTGATGCCTTCTTTAATATCAGTGTCACCATGTTTTTCAATTCTTTTCAATCAGTGTTCGTCGTTACTGAGGATGTGATCCCCGGTCTGGTCAAAGCCCTGACCTTTGGAATCTCCGTCGGTTTGATCAGTTGCTGGGTAGGCCTGAAAGCTACCCGGGGTGCCAGTGGCGTAGGTAAAGCTGCAATTCAGGCATTTGTTATTTCAGCCACCATCATCCTGGTGAATGATTACGCTGTTGCAACCCTCGTTTTTTAAAGAAAGTCAGTAAATAAAGAATATGGCCAAAATTAAGACTGTATACGTCTGTGATGACTGTGGCGCCGAACATCCCAAATGGGTAGGGCGGTGTGGCAGCTGTGGTGCCTGGGAAACCGTAAAGGAGTTTAAGCAATCCAAACTCAAAGTAACACCCAGTGGCCAAAGAACAGAATTAAAACCTCTTGATAAAATTACTCGTGATGCCGAAAATCGGATAAAAACCTCTCAATCCGAGTTCGATTCAGTTCTCGGTGGAGGCTTGGTTAAAGGCAGTATCATCTTGTTTGGCGGTCAACCGGGTATTGGCAAATCCACCCTGCTCCTGCAACTCAGTGGACTCATGGCGGTTGCAGGTCATTCAATTTTGTATTTTTCTGGTGAAGAAAGTGGTGAGCAACTTGCCATGCGAGCAGACCGTCTCGGAGTGAGGGCTGAAAAGCTCATGTTTGCAAACGATTCTGTCGTGGAAAATATTGCCAGAAGTATCAATGAACTAAAACCTGCAGTGGTTATTGTGGATTCAATCCAGACCGCCTATTCTGAAGCCGGTGAAAATCTACCTGGTAGTATCAGTCAAGTTCGTGAGAGTGCTGCACTGCTTCTGCGTGTGGCCAAGGAGATGAATGTTTGCATCATTCTGGTAGGCCATATCACCAAGGATGGCTATCTCGCTGGCCCCAAGATGCTGGAGCACCTCGTTGATACGGTTCTGTACCTGGAAGGGGATCGTCAGTCACAGGTTCGACTCCTGCGGGCTGCCAAGAATCGATTTGGCTCCACCAGTGAGCTGGGTGTTTATGAAATGGCCAGAGAAGGTCTCATTCCTGTTGAAAATCCAGCCAAACTATTTTTGTCTCAACGTCATTCAGATGTGAGCGGCACCGTGGTTGTGACCAGCCAGGAGGGGAGTCGCACCTTCTTTCTGGAAGTTCAAGCTCTGGTTGCCAGTGCTTCATATGGGAATCCCCAACGCAATGTGACTGGTTTCGATCTGCGCCGCTTGCAGATGCTTCTGGCCGTGTTAGAGCGGCGAGCTGGTTTCCAATTAGGTACTCAGGATGTGTTCATAAATGTAGTGAGCGGATTGAAAATTGCAGAGCCTGCTGCCGATCTGGGCGTGGCGATCGCTATTATTTCCAGTCTGAAAAATAGAGTGGTTGATGCAGGGGCCCTCATTATTGGTGAAATCGGTCTTGGAGGAGAGGTTCGCAATGTGGGGCAAATCCGAAGAAGGGTCGAGGAAGCAAAAAAACTTGGTTTCAATCGTATCATCCTACCCCATGGGGAGCACAAGGGACTTGCAGATCTGGGACTTGCCATTGTGCCGGTTCGGAGTTTAAGTGCTGCAGTAGATGAACTATTTTGATCATAGAAAAATAAAAAAGTAAATCCAGACTCATGAAAATTGAAGGTTTAATCACTTGTCCGGAAACCAAAGCTCGGGCAGGGCAAATACATACTGATCATGGTTCTATAAATACCCCGGTGTTTATGCCCGTGGGCACTGCTGGTTCCGTAAAGTCACTTTCCCCTGTTGATCTTATAGAAACCGGATCACAAATAATCCTGGGGAATACGTATCATTTGTTACTGCGGCCTGGGATGGAGGTCATGCAATCAGCTGGTGGATTGCACAAGTTTATGAGCTGGTATGGTCCCATCCTCACTGATAGTGGGGGTTACCAGGTGTTTTCCCTGGGACAGCTCAATAAGATCACTGAAGAAGGGGTTGTCTTCCAATCCCGTCTGGATGGGTCCAAGCACAAGCTTAGCTCAGAAATCAGTATGGATATTCAACGGGTGCTGGGTTCGGATATCGTCATGGCATTTGACGAATGTACATCCTACCCGGCAACCATTCAGCAGGCAAAAACTTCCATGCAACTTACCCACAGATGGGAGCAGAGAAGCCTGGACTATTTTCGGTCTACTGATCCGCTTTATGACCATGAGCAACAGCTATTTGGGATTGTCCAGGGGAGTGTGCATCCTGAGCTCCGCAAGGAAAGTGCAAAAATACTGGTGGACATGGGATTTGATGGATATGCCATTGGTGGGTTGAGTGTCGGGGAGCCCAAGGCTGATATGTATGCCATCACTGATGTGGTAACTGACATCCTGCCCCAGGATCAACCGAGATATTTAATGGGAGTAGGCAAGCCTGAAGATCTGGTGGAAGCAGTGAATCTGGGGGTGGATATGTTTGATTGTGTACTCCCAACCAGAAACGCCCGCCACGGGATATTGTTTACCTGGGATGGACCTGTCTCTGTAAAAGCGGCTCGAGAAAAAGATGCTCACTTTCCCTTGGATTCAGAGTGCCAGTGCTATTGCTGCCAGAACTTCAGCCGGGCATATCTACGACATTTGTTTAAAGCAAATGAACTCCTGGTTTACCGTCTTGCCAGTATTCATAATATTCATTTCTATCATGAATTGATGGATGGGATGCGCCAATCCATCATTGAGGGTAGCTTTGCAACTTTTAAGCAGGACTTTTTCGCCAGATACAATTTGAAGCGTGCGGAGAAGCATAATTAGCCATGGAGATGTCACTTTTTACCGGATTGATAGAAGCCGAGTTCGTAAATCGCCCCAATAGATTCCTCTCAAGAGTTAGAATTGACGGTAAAGTTCACAACTCCCATGTTCCAGATCCCGGGCGTCTCAAAGAATTACTATTCCCTGGAGCCCGAGTTTTGGTGGAACCCAAAACAGGGGAAAATAGAAAAACCAAATTCGCCACAGTCATGGTTTATTCCGGAGATGAACTCATTTCAATAAATTCTCAACTTCCCAATCGATTTGTACGTTACTGTCTGGATAATTCGCTGATTTCAGAACTTCAGGGTTGGACAGTAAAAAAGCAGGAATACACCTTAGGGAAATCACGATTTGACTTTTTGCTTGAGAGAGATGGCAATGAAAAATTGTTGGAAGTTAAATCAGCCACCCTGGTGGAGGAAGGAATAGCCAGATTCCCGGATGCGGTGACCTCCAGGGGGAGGCGTCATGTGCTGCATCTCGCCCATTCCATCACACCCAAGCGCTCTGCAGCCGTTCTGTTCATTGTTCAACGGTCAGATGCAGTATCCTTCGAACCGCATTGGGGGAGAGACCCTGAATTTGCACAGGCCTTGCAAGACTCAGTGAAAGATGGTGTAGAATTAATGATATATACGACAAAATTAAAACCCGATTCAATGACACTGAGATCCTCGATCCCCTATACCCTGGAGCAAAAACATGCGTAAATTAATTTTCTCCGCGTTTATTCCAGTAATAGTTTTCGGGCTCATGACCTGTGCCAGCGAACGTCCCATAACTGGCGGCCCGGAAGATAAAGAGGGACCTCTCATCATTTATAGTTCTCCTGAGAATGAGACTGTCAATGTGGATCGCAATACGGAAATTCTGATTAAATTCAATGAGCAGATGAAAAAAGCGACATTTAGCTCATCTCTGCAAATCTGGCCACGACCACCTGGCGAATACGAGATAAAATCTAGTTGGACCTGGTTGAAAATAAAATTCAGTGAGCCCCTTGACTCCAATGAAACCTATCTCCTCACATTGGATAAGGGCGTTCAGGACCTGCGAGGTAATGGACTTGAAGCTACATATGTGATGGCCTTCAGTACAGGTGGAGACTTGAATGCTGGTCGTCTGACAGGGACAATTTCCGGATCAAAGGACATTAAAAAGAATGGTGATCTTCTTCTATATAGAAAGTTTGATACTGACCTCTCGCAATTGAGACAAGAAAAGGCTGATTATGTTTTTCAACCTGATGAAACTGGACATTTCGAGCTGCCTTATCTGGCTGAGCGTTCCTACATGCTTTTTTATCATTGGGACAGAAACAAAAATAAGCTGATTGATGGTGATGATTATTTTGGACGACCAGAAGTTGCTTCAGTGTGGGCGAGAACTGATAGTATCCTCACCCAACACAAAATTTGGCCACAGGTAGTCCCCTTGAAGCGTCTGAAATTACTTGGTGTGTCGCAGCTTGCTGATCAATTCATACAAATTAGAGCTAATAGGATGGTCTCAGCAGAAGCTTTGGAATCAGTGGAGCTAGTCATCGATGGGCTTAAGATACCCATACTAGGGACTTCAAAAGTTGAAGATGATAATTTTGCCATGAATCTGGATATCGCCAGTCCCTTAAAAGATACTTCACGGGTTTGGATTCACAGTTTTCTGGATACCAGTGGATACGAGTTGAATTCTGATACCTTGATATTCACCTCTGCATCAAAATTTGACACACTGGCTCTGGGAAAAATAAAAGTTAATTGGGCGAATCAAGACAATCCTGGAACATCTCAGGCAGCTTCAAAAATCAAATTGAATTCAAATCTGCCAGTCCTGTTTAAATCAGATAGCGCTTTTTCTGTGGTGGATGCAAAAAGGGACTCGGTGACCATCTCAGGTAACCTTGAAAAACAACATACCATGGAATGGCTTTTTACCACGGACACTCTGCTCCAGGGTGGCAAAACCTACCAGTGGCACATAGAAACTCGACATCTATACGCACCTCTGAATGGTCGTGACCTGGACAGCCTGCAGTCTGGAAAATTAAAACTCGTAAATCAGGATTCCCTGGGCAGCCTGAAGGTCATTCAAATGGGAGTACATGTATTGGAATGTCGCCTGACAGGAAAGGGGATTGACCGTCAATTTCTGCTAAAACCAGGCGAGGTGTCTACTTTGGAGGGGCTACCAGCACGATCCTATGCCCTGGTTGCCTATGTTGATGAAAACGGCGATGGTCGTTATCAGAGTGGTGGTATGGGACCAGCAGCAAGGTCTGAACCCTTCTGGTTTTATCCCAATGAGATAAAGGTGAGAGCCCGGTGGGAAACTGATCTGGGGATCTGGGTGTTGCATGAGTAATTCACTTGATTTTTATAAGTATGTCGGCGCAGGCAACGATTTTATCATCTTTGAAAGCTGGAATGATGATTTACAACTTTCTAAGCAACAGATTGTTGATATTTGTGATCGTCGCTTTGGAATAGGTGCCGATGGTGTCATGATTTTGCAGTCTCACCCCTCAGCAGCTTTTAAAATGAATTATTATAATGCCGATGGCTCTCGGGGAGAAATGTGTGGAAATGGTGCACGCTGTCTGGTGAGTTTTGCCATATTCAGAGACAGGGTAACATCTTCAGGTAATTTTTCAGCAGATGATGGGATTCACCATTATCGTATTGCAGGTGATTTGGTGGATGTGGAAATTATTGTTAATGGCGAATTGCAGGATTGGGACACCCCAAACAGGGGTTGTGGATTCATCGATACCGGGGTACCTCATTTAATCGTTCCTGTTAAGGATACTGCCATGGAGGATCTTGATCCCCTGGGAAGAAAGATGAACGCCCACCCAGCACACCCCCAGGGTACCAATGTCAATATTGTGGAGCAAGTGTCTGGATCCGTCAAGGTCAGAACCTGGGAGCGGGGTGTGAATATGGAAACCCTGGCCTGTGGGACCGGAGCTGCAGCGTCAGCGATATTCGCTCATGAGAAGTGGCAGCTTGAATGGCCCATCAAACTATCATTTCCCGGTGGAGAGCTGGAAGTAGATCATCGGGGAAATCAATATTGGTTAAAGGGACCTGCGCAGTTAGTTTTCAAAGGTCACTTTTCACTATCCAAGCTTCATCGTAAATAAGAGAAAAGAGGAGATATGTCTTTTTTTGCTGTAATAATGGCTGGTGGGGTTGGTAAACGCTTCTGGCCACAGAGCCGTCGGGCTACTCCCAAACAACTTCTTCCCATTGCCGGAAATAAAAGCATGCTGCGCATGACTATTGACCGGCTTAAACATTTCACTGGGGATGATCAGATTCTTATTATCACAAATTCGGATCAGGAAGAGGCGATCCGTCTTGAATGTCCAGATCTACCAGATGAAAATATTCTTATTGAGCCAGAAGGTAAAAATACAGCACCTGCCATTGGTCTGGCAGCCATTATCATCCAGCACCGAGATCCAGATGCCATCATGGGTGTTTTTCCTGCAGATCATTATATTAAGGATGTCAAATCCTTTTCCGAGTACATGCATCAAGGCATTGAAATTGCCAACGAGATGCGGGGGCTGGTCACCTTTGGAGTGGTTCCAACTCGACCGGCAACTGGTTATGGATACATTCAATACCATGGTCGTACCAATCCCGATGAACCTATTTTCGCCGTTAAGGCATTTGCTGAAAAGCCAGACCTGAAAACTGCAGAGCTGTTTTTAAAAAGCGGTGATTTTTTATGGAATAGTGGTATGTTTGTCTGGCGGGTTGATACCATCCTGCAAAGCTTTCAGGATTTCCTGCCAGAAATATGGGACAGCCTGGAAAATATTAAGGGAGCCATTGGCAAAACCGTCTGGAATTCTGTACTTACTGTAGAATGGGCCACACTGCGAAGTATATCCATTGATTATGGCGTCATGGAAAAAGCTCAAAATGTTTATGTCGTTCGAGTCGATTTTTCATGGAGCGATGTAGGCTCGTGGGATGCTGTATATGAAATGCGGAAGAAGGACAAGGACAGCAATGTTGCAAAGGGTGAAGTGATATTTCATAGGTCAGAAAATAATATGGTTTTTGCTGAGGGGAAAACAGTTGCCCTTGTCGGCGTGGATGATCTTGTGGTTATTGATACCAAGGATGCTCTGCTAATCATTCGTCGTGGGCAGACTGAGCGTGTAAAAGAACTGGTGGATGGTTTTGAAAAAGAAAAAAGGGACTCATTGCTATAAATGAAGGCTGAACGCATTAGAGATGAATTCGAATCTCTCGCTGAAAAATTAGGGTACACCATTCGCTTTGAAAAGGGCGATTTCAAAGGAGATGCCTGCCGTATAAAATCGGAGCGGGTAATCATTATGAATAAGCTTATCCCTATCACCCATCAGAACTATGCATTTTCACGAATATTCACCACGGAAGATTTGTCCCAGATAAGTGTTCTTCCTGTTCTAAGATCCATGATTGAGGAAGTTGGTGGTGGTGTGGAAACACTTTTTGACGAGGGAGAGCAACATGCTTAGACGCGAGGAGCTCCTGGTCTCCCTGGCCCTTATCATCATTTTTTCAATAATGGGCTATCTGGTAAACCAGTTTCTGGGTTTTGGTGAGCACCCCATCCTGGCCAATGTGGTTTTTGCCACCCTGATCATCAATTTGTACGTTCCATTGCGGTCCAGGGGACGTAAACTGGTACTGCGGCTTATTGCATCTACGTATTACGAACGAAATGAAAACTTCCGAATTATCCTGGATGATCTTGAAAAGGTAGAAACTTACCGGGATATGCTGGATATGGTTCCACGTACCCTGAAATCTCTTTTTGAATCCGATATCGTGGCTCTTTTTGTGAGACGCAAAGGGATTTTTAAAATTGAATCCTCCATCGCACCCAAACCCATGTTCCTGGATGGTATCACCCTGGCCAGCGAACACGAAATCCTCAAAAAGCTTGTTGATACCAATCACCATTTAGTGAATGTAAAATACTCTGTCAACGATTTGCAGACTGAACCACTTAATGTACCTGCCATGGATTATCGAAGTTTCAAATTGTTTCAATGGGCTATCCCCTTGAAAACCAATAACCGCCTGGCAGGATTTATTCTGCTGGATAAGATGCCCATGGATATGCAGGCGAGACGCTCAGGAACCCTATATAATTTTGTTGTCGATCAAATTGCTGTTCTGCTGGAAAAACGGAAACTTTACCATCGTATCCAATTGGAAGCCCGGAAACAGGAAGCACTCACGCTTATTGCCAACAAAATGGCGGCAACGCGAAACACAACACGGATATTTAATCTGCTCCTGGACGAGGTAAATACCATTGTCCCCTTTGATGCCTGTGGTGTCTTTCTGGCTTCATCAGAAGGTGTGAATATCGAAAAGTTTCTCCAGCGTGGATATGATACCCGTCGACTAAATCCCTTGAAATTAAAAATTGGCAGGGGGATAGTAGGGAGGTGCATAGCCTCTAAAAAACCTATTTCCATTCCTGATGTGCGCAGAGAAAAAGACTATTTGTCTGGAAGACCAGACTCCCGGTCTGAACTGTGTGTACCCATTGCCGGTGGTTCCATCGTATATGGCGCTATGAATCTGGAATCCAACCGAGTCGCAGCCTTTAGTGAGGATGATCTGGATTTTCTTCAGACCATAGCAACCCAGGCGGGTGTATTGATGGAACGCTATAAAATCGACAAGCATGTCAATATGCAAAGTGGTTTAAGCGAGGATATGGCGAAAGCTGAGAGTATTCAGAAATCACTGCTTCCAAATGAAATTCCCGCCCATGATGAGGTTTCATTTGACCTGAGGTACATTCCATGTCGGCAAATTAGCGGTGATTTTTACGATCTTTCCAGCAAGACCGAGGATGTGTTTAACATTGGTATCGGCGATGTGGTTGGCAAGGGAATCTCAGGTGCGCTTATCATGTCAAATTTTTATGCGGCTTATCTCAATGAAAGTCAAAAAAACCTTCCCCTCGCAACCATGATGACCAATCTGAACAGATATTTAACCAACGAAACTGAGTTGGATGAGCAGATCACCTTTTTCCTATCCAAGATGGATGTTGACGAGGGGGTTGTTCGATATGTGAATGCCGGGCATCCTGCACCACTCATTTTTCACGAAGATGGAAGTATTGAGCATCTTGAGGCCGGGGGTCCACTCCTGGGTTTTGATCCTGATTTCACCTATGAAATGGGAGAGGTTCCTCTGAGGAGGGGCGATTTACTGCTCATGTACACCGATGGTGTCACTGAGATCGTTGGGAGTGCTGGTCAATTGTTGGATGAAAGTGGCCTCATCAGCGCTGTTCAGGCAAATCTTGATCAAAATGTTTCTGTCATTGCAAGTAATCTGTTGGAGAAGATTGAAAAATTTAACCGCAAATCTTCATTCGAGGATGATGTCACATTTATTATAAGCCGGTATTCAGGTGGTCCGGCAGAAGTTGAAAAAGAATAAAGCTAAGGATTAAGATTTAGCCCCCATTGCTGTACACATCCTCTCTACCCCATTTCCTTATTGATAGCCGAATCGCAGGGCTAAAAAATGTCTTGCGAATCCTCTAAATATGGAGATTTTTGGACGCTCATTAATTGAGCAAGAATATTAATATATATGCTTCTCTGGAACCAACAAATTACCAGTATTTATACCATCTCTCATGGTATGAATAATTTAATAATATACGCTTAACATTATTGAGGAGTTGAGAATGAAAGACTATTTGACAAAGGATATCCGAAACGTTGCCATTGTTGGCCACGCTTCGTCAGGGAAGACCGCCTTGACTGAAGCTATGCTGCATTCTGCAGGGTTAACCACACGGATGGGGACCATTGCAGAGGGGAACACCAAATCTGACTATCGTCCAGAAGAAATCGAACGTCAGTGTTCAGTAGGTACATCTTTAATGACTATTGAATGGCAGGACACAAAATTAAACATTTTAGATACCCCCGGATTTACAGATTTTATAGGTGACGCCTTGAGCGCAGTGAGGGTCGCTGATACCAGTCTCATTGTTGTAGATGGAACTCACGGTCCTGAAATGGGCACTGAAAATATGTGGAATTACAGTCATGATTACCACATTCCCCGTACTTTTGTTGTTACTGGACTGGATAAAGAACACTCTAATTTCCTCAAAGCCTTTGCCCGTATCAAAGATACCTATGGCAACCATGTCACGGCTTTGCAGCTTCCTGTCAATGAGGGCATCGGGTTTAATAAAATTGTAGATATCATCCGCAAAAAGACCCTGGTCTTCAATGATGGCAGTGGCAAATATACAATGGAAGATCTGCCTGAAGCCATGGCTGATGAAGTAGAGACCATGTACACAGAGCTCGTTGAACAGGTTGCTGAATCTGATGAAGCTTTGATGGAAAAATATTTTGACCAGGGTGAATTGTCAGAGGATGACTTACGCCATGGTCTCCGTGAAGCCATTATACACAAACAAATCTTTCCTGTATTCTGTACAGCTTCTATTACAAATGTGGGTGCTTCCCGCCTCATGGAATTGATTCAGAAGTATTTTCCTTCACCAGCAGACATGCCTGCCGCCATCGCAGAAGATGGAACTGAATTGCATGCTGATGATCCCAAAGACACTTGTGCACTGATCTTTAAAACCATGAGTGAAGCTCATGTGGGTGAGTTAAGTCTCTTCCGTGTGTATGCTGGACAGATTAACTCGGGTATGGATCTGGCAAACCCAACCAGGAGTGGCAGTGAACGTCTTGGCCATGTTTATTCAATTAATGGTCATGACAGAGATGAAGTTCACTCCATCAATGCCGGTGATATCGGTGCCACAGTAAAATTGAAAATTTCACATACTGGTGACACCCTTTCACATCCTAAAAATCCTGTGACATTAAAAGCCACTCAATTTCCAGGACCCAATATCCAGTTTGCCGTGATTTCATTGATCAAGGGTGAGGAAGATAAAATCAGTTCAGGCCTCACATTGCTTCACGCAGAAGACCCAACATTACTCTATGAAGTGGATTCTGAGCTCCATCAAACTGTTCTTTCCGGACAAGGCGAACTACAAATCAATGTTGCTTTTGAAAAACTAAAAGAACGCTTCAAAGTTCAGATTGAGCTGGTTGAACCTAAGATCGCCTACCGTGAAACCATTAAAGGCACGGCTGAAGCCCGCTACCGCCATAAGAAACAATCTGGTGGCGCTGGCCAATTTGCTGAGGTGATGCTCAGAGTTGGTCCATTGCCACGAGGCGAGGGAATTGTTTTTGAAGAGACGCTGGTTGGTCAGAATGTTGATCGTGTTTTTGTACCATCTGTAGAAAAGGGAATCACGGCTGCTTCACAGGAAGGCTTTATCGCTGGTTTCCCCATCGTAGATGTGAAAGCAACTTTCTATGATGGCAAAATGCATCCAGTGGATTCCAAAGATATCGCTTTTCAGATTGCTGGTAAAGGGGCTTTCCGTGATGCCTGTAAACAGGCAAAACCAACCCTGTTAGAACCCATCTTCGATGTTGAAGTTCGTGTTCCTGAAGATTACATGGGTGATGTCATGGGTGATTTAACTGCCAAGCGTGGCCGGATTCTTGGCATGGATGCCGAAGGACACTATCAGGTTCTAAAGGCTAAAATCCCTCAGGCAAATCTGTTTAAGTATGCGTCTACCTTGCGTTCCTTGACACAGGGAAAAGCTTCGCATAAGCAGAAATTCTCGCATTATGCGGAATTGCCCAAGGAAGAAGAAACCAAGTTGATCGCCGCCCTGGAGGCTGCGAAAGCAGAGGAATAAAAGTTAGAAGTTTGGTGTTAGGAGTTAGGCGGAAAATGGAAATTAGCCCCTAACTTCTAACGCCTAACGCTAAGCAAAAAAAATGTCTGATTCTGAAAATATACCAAAACTGTGGGCACCCTGGCGTATGGAATATATCAGGGCCATCAAACAGGAGGGCTGCATATTTTGTGATAAGCCTGCCGTAGCCAATGACCGGGAAAATCTATTGCTTTATCGCGGCAAGACCTGTTGTATTCTCATGAATCTATATCCCTACAACAATGGTCATATCATGATTGCTCCCTATGAGCACACACATCTTATGGAATCCTTACCTGCCAGCACCTTAACAGAAATCATGCAACTAGCCCAGGAGAGTATGAAAATTCTCCGTGAAGAATTCAGAGCTGAGGGATTTAATCTGGGTTTGAATGAAGGTACCATAGCCGGTGCAGGGATCGCTGAGCATATCCATTTTCATATTGTCCCACGCTGGGCAGGGGATACCAATTTTATGCCGGTAACGGGACATGCCAAGGTCCTGGTGCAGGGTTTAAAAGAGTCCTGGGATGTCTTAAAACCACATTTTGAAAAAATCAGCTTGTAAGCAGTTGACAGCACCTATGTCGGGGTTTACATTTGCGCGCTTTTAGAACGATCCGGAGGTCGCCTACGCTCTAAGGAGCTTCGGCGGACCAGGTAGCCAGCCCAGGTTTTAAGGCTTGTATGGTGAATACCCTCGGGATTAGCGCAATTGACATAATCCGGAGTAGCTTACGTCTACGTTCTGCGATGCAGAACTACGCCGCACAGGCAACGGCAGAGCGGGTGACATAAGTAAAACGGATAAAAATAATCCGGAGTAGCTCAACGGCAGAGCGGGTGACTGTTAATCACTAGGTTGGGAGTTCAAATCTCTCCTCCGGAGCAA
>JADHUM010000063.1 GCA_016784545.1 Candidatus Neomarinimicrobiota bacterium | reverse complement strand
TCTTAGAGCCATCCTTTTTGCGCCTGATTTTATCCGTACCAAAATCGATCAAATATGGCAAGTTATTAGAAACATTGACGCTTGCTGCGATACAGCCAAAATCCAGGTGGCGTAAAACGTGGTTTATCAGGGACGACTAGAGTAGTGAAATAGAATGAATTAATATGTAATTTTTAGCCCGTGAATGTGGCCTTTAAGTGACATCCCATAGGGCAAGGGTCAAGAGTATAAACTGGAGTGCGCGGTTTAGTTTTTTAAAAGTTCGGCGGGAGAGTGCCCAAATTGATTTCTGAATAACCGGGAAAAATATTTTACATTCTTAAAACCCACAGCATAGGAAACTTCAGCCACGGTGATTGCTTCGCCTTCCTGCAAAATCTGTCGGGCTCGGATAAATCGGACTTGTCTGATAAATTCACCAGGACTCAAACCCGTCATTGGTTTGAGTTTGCGTTCAAGTTGTCTTTTACTCATAAAAACAGCCTTGGCAATCATTTCAGCATTCAGCTCAGTATTGCCCAGGTTGTTCTCAACGGTATCTTTGACTTTATTAAAAAATTGATCATCTGCCTTGGAGATTGATCTGTCCCTACTAATCTCAGAGACCTTGGCTTTACTCGCAATCTCAACCAGTTGTTTCCTCGAGTGTAGAATATTTCGGATGCGAATTTTCAGCTCATCCATACTAAATGGTTTTGTTATATAATCGTTGGCAGTGGCTTCATAGCCCTTGATACGATCTTCTTTAGATACAAGTGCAGTAAGCAGGACTACGGGAGTGTTGGTCAGGACTGGATCTTGCCGAATATCTTTTAGCAAGTCCAATCCACTCCTGCGGGGCATGGCTATATCAGAGATTATCAAATCAGGCTGATTTTTCTGTGCTGCAGCATAACCCTCTTCCCCATCTTGCGCCAAAATGATTGTATAATCGTCTAGAAGTACATCATGGATAAAGCTGCTAAGCTCGAGATCATCCTCTACGACAAGTATTTTTTGTTTTGTTGGGTCGGGGATGGAAGACGACTGAGCCTTCATATCACCTCTAGAAGCTACCTCATCTACCACAATTTCAGTCGGTGCCAAGTGGAAACGACCGATGGGGATAGAGAGCAGGAAGACTACTTCATCTTCAGATACTTGCTCTCTTAAAATGGCGCCTCCATGCAATTCAACCAATTCTCTCGCCAGAGCTATATCAATTTCTTGGTCGCTTTGTGATTTGCCAGCCCTCTCGTCGACCCGGGTAATCCTATCCATCATTTGTGTTTGTTTTTGTTCTGGAACTTTTTCTGCGCAATTGTCTATTTGAACAAAAGTAAACATACCAATACCACGATCATTAAAGCGGGTAGCATCAATCACTTCCAAGCAAATAATACTTCCCTGAGGACTAATCCTTAATGTATTTTTTAATACCGTATATATGATCTGCAGGAATTTTTGTTTGTCCAGGTAAAGCATTATTGGTTCTTCACTTGCCTTTAGGGTAAAAGAGATACCTTTCTCTTCACCTAAATCACGAATTCCCCTCAATGATTCGGAGAGAACCTCACTGAGATCTTCCTCTCGTGCTGTTAGTTTTATTGTGCCAGATGCAAATCGTGAGAGTTCGTCAAGTTGATTACTAAGTGTAGTGATTTTTGACAAATCCTTTTGAGCTTTTTTTAACCTGGTTTTTGTATGGACTGATCCTGAGCTGCTGGTTGCAGAATAAAGATTCTCAATATGGTTTTCCAACAGTGTTAGAGGAGTTCTTAATTCCTGTGATACATTGGAAATGATGCGCGATTTCAATTCATCGAGCTCTGAAATTTTTTGGGCTTCCTGCTTTTTAGAGTCCAGTTCCCTTCTCAAAGCCATCTTTTTTAATTCATTCCGTCTAATCGCCCAAAGCAATATCAATAGACTAATCATGTAAATCAATTTTGCCCACCAGGCCTGCCAGGGAGCAGGTATTACTATTATGTCAATTTCTCGCGATTCTCCATAGGGGGTCGTAGGTGTAGATGCGGCCTGAATGGACAAAACATGCTTACCCGCGGGGAGGTGAGTAAAAGTAGCTCCTCTGTCCCCAGGGCTGGCATATATCCAGTTATCATCAATTTCCTTTATCATATATCGATATCTGGTCTGTTTGGGGGATAAAAAATTCATTCCAGAAAAGTCCAGTGAGACTAACCTGTCTTTGTGGCTAAGGGTCAAGCTGTTCAGACTGTTTATTTCGATGGGGAGTAATTGTGTTCCGACCTGAACGGAGCGATTGGAGATTTTTAGATCAGTTATTATAAGCTCTAGCGGAATTTCTTGAGAGAGTACCTCGTCTGGAGAGAAAGCGTTTAGTCCGTTAATACCACCAAAAAACAACTCACCCACTTTGCTTTTATGAAACGCCCCAGTATTGTATTCCAAACTCTGCAATCCAGATTCAATACCAAAGTTTCTTACCACACGCTCTTGTTTATCAAAAACCGAGATACCTTTATTAGTACTTACCCAGAGTGACCCGAAATCATCTTCAAGGATACCATAGACGGTATTATCAGAAAGACCATCATTTTCATCGAAGTGTTTAAAGGATGCTGTCTCTGGGACCCAATTTTCCAATCCCCCACCACCGGTTCCAATCCAGAGCGATTTATCCCTATCAAAATGGATTACTTTAATTCGATTGCTGGATATTGATGCCCGATTGTTTCGATCATGTACATAGTGGGCTATGGGATCGTGAAATTTATTTATAACAAATAAACCTGATGACTCAGTCCCTATATATAAATTTTTATCTTTGTCCTGATTTATGGCAATAATTTTTTCTGCAACAAGGGCTTCAAGACGATCTGTTCTCAGTGTGATTTTTGTAGGCGCATTTGTGTAGTCATCCTCTGGATCAATAGCATAAAGACCTGCTCCAGTTCCCAAATACAGCGATGAATCTTGTGAAAGGAATATTTCAAAGATAAAATTTGACGCTGAGTGAGGTGCCATGTCTGCTCGAATTATGTCTATGACTCCCGTGTTTTTGTCCAGCCTGAATAAACCTCCCCCCTCAGTCCCTATCCATAATTTATTGCTTCCATTCTTATGGAGGGCATACACATTATTATTGCTCAAACCTTGAGGATTGGCCCCATAATGAATATGGGATTTGTTGTCTTTTGAAAAGAAATCAAGTCCTTCATAGCCCCCTATCCAAAGACCGTCATCATCTGTGAGTATTGCTCTGATACTGGGGTGGCTTATTCCATTCGCTCTTCTTGCATCATGTCCATAATAACGAAAAGGGGTTTGTGGATCAAAAAATTGTATGCCTTCTCCACGAGTTGAGATCCATAGCAAATCGTTTTTGTCAAAGAATATTTTTTTTATTCCGGCTTCCCTTAGGCTATTGGGATCTTCCGGTATATGGGTGAATACTGACGCCTCTTCTGTTTTTGTATCCAGGGAAATAAGACCATGAGCAGAGGTGCCTATCCAGAGTTTTTTCTGGGGACCTATAGCCAGCGAAGTTATTTCCTCAACATCTCCAGTTAATGGAAGTTTTATCGGTCTGATATCACCTGCAGCGATATCATATTTCAATAGACCTGCGCTGGTCCCGATCCAGAGTGTTTCTTTTCCCTCTTGAATTAGGTCAAAAATGGTAGATTCTTGAAATTCCCTGATCTTGAAGTCTTTTGATTGTTCTTTATTGGTGAAACTATAGAGCCCTTCAGTTTCAGCGCCATACCAACCTGATCCATCGTCAGAAGAAACGATACACCGCACCATATTCCTAGCCTCTGAGAATCTTTTGGCAATAATATCTTTGGCATCAAGAGCAATCGTATATATGCCTACACTTGACGCGATCCATAAGGTATTGCTTGCATCAATATCTAAATCCCAGATTTGCTCATTTTGAGAAGGATAATTATTCGTCTGTTCCAATGAAATTTGTGTAAATCGATCCTGATTTATGTCGTAGAGGTTTAAACCACCTGCATCAGTACCAATCCATAAACGCTGCTTATGATCTTCAATGATGCATCGAACAAAATTATCTGAAATAGAATTACGGTCGTCGGGATCAAATTTATAGACTTCTATATGATAACCGTCGTATCTGTTTAAACCGTCTGTGGTACCGAACCACATATACCCACGGTTATCCTGGCAGATCGTATTAACAAATGATTGAGATAGACCATCATTCACTGTGATGCTTTGTAATCTGATGCTTCGACTTTGTGAAAATAGCAGATTTGTACTCATTGACACGAGCATTAGAAGCAGTAGTATTTTTATTTTCCTATTCATTTCCCCACTTTAATTGATTAATGCTTCTTAACGACTGCCAATATTTCTGCCCCGCCACCTTAACTAATTAACCTGCCTTGATGGTATAATGTACCACGGATCAAGCGTCATCAAATTTATAATATTATTGAGAATAGACCACTTCTCGTAATTTTTATTGTGCCTTTATGTGGATCGTGAACTGTTGCTGGTTTACCCCAGCCAAGAATGAATCATAATCTTGTCGAGACTTAATGTGGTGAACAAACGAAAACAATATCTCAAATAATTTTTAACATCATCCGTGCGCAGTATGGTTTTGCATGAGTAATGCGAGGTATAAATTCCTCTTGTTTTATACTTCGAGAATTCCCATTTAATGGGTTCATACTGTTGAAATAGCTCTACTTGCCAATTTCGGAATTGGTCTACTTACAGCTATTATTGCCTTGGGTTGATGTGACGCGAAACCGCCCACACCAGTGCTTCACGGTTGATTGGTTTTTGCACAAAATCAGTGGCTTCCACCAGAGTCGCCTTGTTTTCAAAAGCAACAATACTGACGATAATCACTGGAATATTTTTGGTATCAGGATTGGCTTTCAAGCGTGCCAGAACTTCCTGGCCTGGGGTTTCTTTCATTTTCAGGTCTAATATGATTAAATCAGGTTGTTCTTGTAGCGCTAAATCAAATCCTTTGAAACCTTGTTCAGCCTGAATGACGTGACAACCCTCTTCCTTCAGGGTCGTTTCAATCAGTATGCGCGAATCTCGATTATCATCAATAACCAGTACGCGTTTCTCATTTAAGGTTCCAGGGGTGGGACCGGATTTTCGGGATCTGCTTGACTTCCGTTTTTCTTTCCAGGCCTGAGTTGGACCAGGTCCTAACTCTGGCTCATTCAACATGATAGTAAACTCACTACCTACCCCAACCTGGCTTTCAACCTTAAGCTCATAGCCCATGAGCTCACACAATGATTTGCTGATGGCCAACCCCAGACCAGTTCCCCCATATTTACGCGCCGTGCTGGAATCTACCTGCTGGAATTCTTCAAAGACGGATTCCAAACGATCCTCTGGAATACCAATACCCGTATCGAGAACGCTGATCCGCGTGGGACGTTTGGTACCCTCATCCGTTTGAACGCTAATGGTGACTGACCCTTCACTGGTAAATTTAATGGCATTGCTAAGCAGATTTAATATGACTTGCTTAAGCTTCCCCGGATCTGCCTGAATGGTGGCGATATCCTTGGGGAGGTTGGATATCAATTTGAATTCCTTATCCTGCACCTGGCCTTCAAGCTGGGTGATGATATCTGTGATCAAATTATTGAGAGAGATGTCAACAACTTCCAATTCAATTCGCCCTGCTTCAATTTTCGAAAGATCCAGGACGCTGTTGATGAGCTCTAATAAGTGTTTCCCATTGGCCAGAATACGATGTAGATAGTTTTTATCCTTCTCATCAAGAATCTTTTCATTCTTTTTCAAGAGAACATTGGAAAATCCAATAACAGAATTTAATGGGGTTCGCAATTCATGGCTCATATTCGCCAGAAATTCACTTTTCAGTTGGCTGGCTTCTTCGGCCAGCTGTTTGGCCATAAATAATTCCTTCTCAACTTTTTTTCTTTCTGATACATCATACACGATACTTTGAAATCCAATGGCTCTTTTTTCATCATCTATCAACAGAGAAGCCAGTTGTTCCACCCATTTCTCTTCCCCTGATTTGGTGATGATGGGGAATTCCAAAGCGGTTTCAAGTTTGCGCTCCTTGAACTGTTGATAATAAAATTGTTGAACCTTAGCCTGCCAATCTTCCCGGATAAGTTCTGTAAATGTTTTGTCAAACAATTCTTCGGCTGAGAATCCCGTGAGACCCTTGGCCGAGGGATTGACATAGGTTAGCTGACCCACAGCATTGGTGGTGAAGATGGTACTGATGGATTCATCAATAATTTTGCGATAATTATTCTCACTGGCCACCAGTGCTTCCTGAGACATTTTACGAGTAGTCAAAACATAAGCCAGCGTCCAGGATCCTGTGACGAGGAACAAGAAAATCAAGACATAGAATAGCTGCAATTGTTGAAACGCATTTCGTGATAATCCTTGAAGAATTTCCGGGCTGATGTGGGAGACAATTTTCCAGGAAAGATCATCAGAATTGATATGCGTGAGAAAACTCAAGGACCAATCTGTTGAGCCCTTATCGGTCAAATCAAGAAGTTCATTGGGATGGAATGTTTCATAGGTATACATACCCCCATCATTGAGAAAGTGCCCTGATTTTGATCGGCTTATTTTTTCCCAGGCTTGGGGGTGCAAGTTTTTAAAGCTATGATTCATCTTATGATCATACATGAAGGTCCACTCATCTTCTGGATTCGGTCCGATCAACCAATATCCCTCTGAATTGAGTAGCATAAATTCACTTTTCCTTTTTGAGGAAGACGCCGTCAATTTATTAATCAATGTATTTCCCAGATAGCTGAGTATTAAAACCCCGCGATTCTGGCCTGATGCATTCACTACAGGGGTTCCAAAGCGAATGACTGGCTTGCGCGGGATTTCGATTTCACCATATTCAACATTTAAATCTAGAGGTGATATGAACACTTCATCTTTTTGCCACCCCTCAATTTCCCTGAAATAGTATCTGTGCTTTTTTGACTGCAGTTGGTCGCTGGGTACAACATAGGGCGCACCTCTGTTAAAGTTGGCTCGTACCATTTCCCTTCCCTGGGGATTGATATAGCGGATTTGATCATAAACAAGTTTGCTTTCCAAAAATACTTTAAAGTCTATGCCCAGAAAGCGACGCCCCGTCATGCTTATGGAATCCTGAATCCTGGTTAAATCCTGCTGATTAGCCAGAAAGATCAGATCGGAAAATATGTCGGTAAGATTGTTTACAATGATGTCTTTTTGCTTGGTAATATTTAGTCTCTCAGCATCTATTACATTCTCAATCTTCGCATTCATGTTCAAGCGTTGCGTGGCGATAACTGCAATGACAAAAATCAGGAATGAGGGTAAAAAGAGGAGAATAAACCGTTTCACTATTTGTTGGAGTTTAGATTTGGTATTGTACTCCAGAAACTCCTCGGAGTGGGAATAAAGTGGTTTGATTACCCATATGTAAATTAAAGGAGTGGATATCATGCTCACAGTGAGGGCGTCAATAATACTTCCATATCTTGATGAATAATCAACCATAGCAATCAGGAGTAGCATGATAACCACTTCAACGAGAAAGATGATCAGTCCAATTTTCAGTACAACAATGGAGAGTTGAACTAACGTAGTTTTCTGAGACTTTCTTGATTCATCTAACGTTGCTACCAGGCGTTTCATGGTTGGTTTGATAAGCCAGAAATAAAGAGCTGTAGTTGAAATCATAGTCAGCATACTGGCATCCAGGACGACACTCGTCCAGATGTATTCCCATTGTCGCATGTTGGATAGTAGCAGCATGATGGAATATTCTACGCCAGTCAGGACGAGAATAATTTTTAGCAGATCAGAGCTTACATTTTTGTTTTTCATGCCAGTTTCCAGATACACCCATATATGGTTTAGCTAATAATGTATCATGAAAATCTAAAGGAACTAACACATGCTCAATGAGAGCAATTGGATTGCTCCCCTCTCCAACCCTGCAGTTTATTCCTGGCTATATCTTTGGAGCTACTGAGGTCAAAGGCTTAAGCTATTTTGTCAGAGCGTCTGCCAACATCTGCGCCAGAGCACGACGTTTTACCATACTGCCCACCTGATCTCGGGCTTTTTCAGAAGCAGTATTTTTGTTCTTATGAACCATCTTTTTGCTGACCTCTATACTGCCCTTTTTCGAACCGGTTGACTTGTCTACAACTGCCAGACGCAAGCTGACTTCCGCCTGATAGGTGGGGACACCACCAAGCTCAATTTCCCTGATATCAGTTGGCAATATCTGGCCCTCAATCACCAATTTTGAGGTCGGATCGATTCTGAAACCAGCAGCCAGAACTGTTTTCTCCAGATAGTCCTCCACGCGCGAGATTCGTTTACCATCAGCCGTTTTGACAATGACGGCAAAGGCAGCCACCTCACCAGCTATCCGGTAATTAACGACCAATTCAAGTTTCCTCAATTCGGGACCCATGATCTCAGGCATGCGACCGATATTTAGAGCAATCCTCAGCGACCCTGCATCTGGCCGTTCACCAGGGATGGCGCTGGTCTTAATTGTTGCCAACCCTCGTTCATCCGTACTGGTCTTGGCTGTTACCTCACCCGATTCATAGGCTGCCTTTATGGGCATGTTGGCAATGGGGACAGATCCGTTGGTCCTGGATATCATGCATTTGACGATGACAGGTTCAGGTAAACGCTGGCCCGGTTTGGCTGTCTGGTTCCCGCCGCTGACCAGGGTAAGATTTACATCGCTGAGTACTGAGCGAATCTGAGAGATCAGAGCTGCTCCCTGGAGATGCTGGGGCAAATTGAAATTTACATCAGCCAGCGCGTTATAAAAATTCTGCCGGGGATAGACCTGGGGAGCGAGTTCCAGGGCATCAACCAGATTGCCAATGGCGGGGAAGATATCCCCTTTATCAAGCATCCCTTCTGCATCTGTGTACAGGGTAGATAGCTGATCTGAGTAATCCTGTAATTCGCGTTCAAGTCCTCCCAGATAGGTGAATTTACTGAGAACCGCAAAGGCATAGAAGTCATTACCGACCTGTTTGGATTCGATGATTTCAATTCCCTGGACCGAGGCATCAACCAGGGCCTGCACACTGGATTCGAAGGCAGACTGATAGAACTCTCTATCGCTCTCTAAAAGCTCTGATTCTGTGGAGGTTGTCACAGACTTGATCCGAACCTTGATCTGAGCTGCCACTTCGGCCCGTGCTTCATCAGCAGCTTCTGTGAGATCGGTGGCAGAACCGATACCGGTCCAGTACAGCGCCTTTGGATATTGAGGGTGTTCAGCGTTCCGTGCCCAGGCTGGTATTTTCTTGCTTTTGGATGATTGGGACGCACCACCTGCTCCAGCACAGCTCCAGAGGAGATTTGCCAGGAACATCAATAAAACAACCTGTGTGAATTTTCGAGACATGGCTTACTCCCTGGTAATTTTCAGAACAACCAGTTTACGGTTCATGGTGACACGTTGCAGCTTTCCATCGGGAAGGATGCGATCCATTGTCTTTTTAATATCTCTGTAGATATCGCTGGATTTTTGATAGGTTGCCGGATCCACCCAGATCAGATAATCCAAGGTATAGTCCGTTAGCAGAACTTCTTTGGTACTTTTTGACATTTTAGCCAAAGCATCAGTCAGACTAAACAGGGTATTTTCAGCATCATCCAGATCATAATCTGTGGCGATAGAAATGATGACTTTGTACTGGACCCCCCGATTAAGATCTTCTTTCCAATAGGCATTGATACGTGCCAGGACTTTTTCGATGGCATCGTTGATGCCCTCTTCAATAACCACTGCATCCATGCTGGGACGTTCAACGGAGTAACCGGTCTCCGTTCCCAATAGTCGCGCTGTTGTGGTTTCGTAAGCGCGCACTCCCACGGCAGCTTTTTTGACCGTTGTAGAGCCAACTTTCCGTGATTCAGTTGTAATGTTGTAGGTGATATATACATCGGCTCCGACGCTGAGAGCCAGCATGTAGGAGGCATCCTCTGACACATCCTTAAGAGATTGTGAAGCAGAGACCAGATCGTTCACACCAGAGGCCTGATCAGGTGCCAACACATCATAACGACGGGCAGTCAAATAGCTTTCGATTACTTCTGCACCCTTTTTCAGGGTCGCATCATTCCGCATGAGATCAAGGGGGTTTTTCCCTTTGGGAGCGTCTGGAAGCACCATGATATTGGGTAATCCCAGTGATGTAGCCAGATCAGCTTTTGCCACCAGCACTCCCAGATCTACCAGGGATTCCCGAATCAACCGAGTGTTGAGGCGCATGACCCGTTTGATACGGAGGGAATTTCCTTCATTCAGCTTCACCCGCTCTTCGAAGCGATCGGATTCCCAGGCGATAAATTTCTGGACATTTTTTGTAGAAAAGAAGGATTCCTGAACCCCTTTGAACTTGGATATTTCTTCCGCGGTTGTGAGCATGGGATCTGATCCACCCAGTAAAATGAAGTGTACAGCCGACCTGCGGGCGTCCAATTTTGCACCTTCTGTGAGCTCATTTTGATCCGGTTTGTTCCAGAAGTGCTTGGGTGTGAAGGTCGCCAGACCGGTAGCCACAATGACTACTTCCGAGGGGCCGGAGCTTTCTACAAAGCGAGCTTCCTGTGCATTGGGCAGGTTGCTGTCCTGTGCCATGAGTAAGGAGCTCAAAAACAGCAAGCCCAACAATAAATGGTTGAATGATTTTAACATTATATTTCTCCTCTAATCCTATGTTGGAGTCAAACCTGTTAGATTTCCAAGTAAAGCCATGGGATTAAATCCCAGAGCTTTGGGTGTATAGATCAGCTGCAGCATGATAGCTCCCCCGGTATAGCTGGTATTCATTTGCCAGTCGTCGTAACTGTTATCGTCGTTGTCTGTTACGGTCCACACATCAGAACTACCCATGTAATAGGAGTAGCGTAGGCCAAGGGCCAGGTCAATGCTTAAGGTCATGTTCAGCCCGCCTCCCAGCACCACACCCAGCGCTTCATTGTCATAAACTTTTGTTAGATCATCGCTGACTTCCTCATTGATGGTTGTGGCAAAATACGCTATACCAGCCTTTGCATATGCATCAAAACGCTTCAGTTGAACCCGTTTCATAACAGCAAAATTGACGGAAGCAGTGCCCCCTAGATAGCTATCATAACTATCAGTAAGCTCAGCTGAGCCAAGTGTACCACCAGCGGTCAGATACCAATGAGATTTTTCGATGATTCTGCTCAAGTTATATGTGATTTCCCCCCCTATGGCAATGGCGGATTCCAATGTGTAATAGGTTTCATCCGATGAAAGCGGGATCTGGCCAACCATGAAATATAGATCCAGACTCAAAGTTGGGTATTCAATCAAGGACATTCCAGGCGCCCACTCTCCAACCAGTACGCCGTAAGCGTAGCTCATGGCGCCAGGGTTTACAAGGTTATCACCAATTGAACTAACTCGCGCAAAGCCGTCCTTTTTGAAAGTGAGTTCACCATCGGCATTTTGGATGGTCTCGCCAAGGATAAAGCGGTCATCAATATGCAACCCCTCTTTGCGACCCATATTGAACCCAATCTTCGCGCCGTTGACCTCCAACACCTGGGTTTTTAGCTTGAAATCCTCTATATCCTTGGTGGCAACTTCCAGATTGTTGGCATAATTGTCTGCTGCTGCTTTAAATGCAAGCCACTCTGCCTCTTTGGCATTGTGCCTATTTGAAAATCCAGTACTACTGGTTTCCTTTTGTAGCAGGGGTCGTACGTGGGCATGTCCATCAATGTAATCTATTTTGAACCACAGGATTCCGCCAGAGATGGTCACCGTGGAAGTATATTCTACAACCTTATCCTCTTTCTTGGCTTCCAGGTTTTCTGAGAAGCCATTTATGAATGGGAGATATATATATCCTGAATTGAAGACCTTTTCCAAGTTTTCAGCACTAATCCCCAGATCCTTGGCCTTGGTGGCGACGAAAGACATACGAGCGGCTTCATCTACAAGTTCGCTGGCCCGTTTTTCTGCATTCTCATCGATGATGGCGATGATCTCCGCCACAAACGTCATATTCAAGGTTTCAGCAATGGCATCCATGCTCATGGTAGATCGATTATTGACTTTCCTGGTGAATTTTGATAGGAGACCACTGCCAGCAGGTATGGGATTGTAATCAAATCTAGCCAACTGAACGGCTTGCTTGGTGACTCCCCGGGTATAGTCGATCTGACGCAGGCTCATATCCCGAGCATCAGGGTTGGCCAGGATGATGGCATCCAGAAACGTAATACTTTTACGCGTGTAGTCAGTCTGCTGAGCTGATATTATTCCCCATGTGAATAACAATAAGCATGCGATTTGAAAACCTTTTCTCATCAATGATTTCCTCTCTTGTCCTATCAACTAGTGGTGGTAGCCAGATTACCCTGGTGCTGTGGCTAGCATTTTTTGGAAAAACCTGTTTCTGATTATTGAATGCCACCAAAATTGCACGCCACTTATTGACTTTTTATCAATTTAGCCAGTAGCTCAATGAATACAATTACTTCTCAGGGATCCTGTGTCTAAAAAATATCATTCGGACACCCCGCAGCAGGGGGATAGAGGGTATTTCGCGGCAGCGGATGAAGCGAGGCTGGTCGCCCATTTTCATTGTACAGAAATAACCGTGAACCAGAAGGGTTTGAATCCTTCTGGTTCACAAGCAGAACATCTTATTTGGTAAGCTGGCGACCGATGACGATTTCCACACGCCGATTGAGCATGCGATTCTCTTCTGTGTCATTATCAGCAACTGGACGAAACTCACCGTATCCAACAGCCCCCAAACGAGCCGGATTGGCTCCTTTGTGTTGGCTTACGTAATGAATAATCGCCAGCGATCTTACGGCTGACAGCTCCCAGTTTGTCTTGTAAGTACCAATATCTTTTTTACTGATGGGGACATTGTCGGTATGACCTTCAATCAAAATCTCCCTGGTGGGTACGGTAACAAGAATATTCCAGATATCATCCAGGATCTTGCGTCCGGATTCAGAAATTTTGGCACTTCCAGATGAAAAAAGAATTGAGTTGGTTAACACAACTCTGTTGTTTTTGATCTGAACATTCTGAATATCGTCAAGCTTGGACATAAGCTGGTCTAACTCAACATCCTTTTTACTGCTGGCAGCTTTCAGTTGTTTAACCTCATCCTGCAGCTTGGTAATCTGGGCTTTTTGAGCTTCATTTTTGGCACTCATTTCCTTATTGGCCGAGCACGATAGCAAAACGCTCACCGAAATCATTACCAACAGGATATGTTTAATTTTCATGGGGTTACCCCTCCTTATATTATATCAATATACAACATCTTTTCGACATTAGATATCTTATTCAATAAAATCTGGTGCCTTGTCTAAAGATATTATCCTGGACCAAGGTTCTATCAGTAATGCATGAGTTGATAGGGCCAATCAGACTATCCATAATTACAGTCCCAGAGGTGTAAATTTTCCTCCTCAGGTGGAAATTGAGACTGGCAGCCTATTAGCGAACTTGCCTGTATGCAGTTGCCAGGTAAACCAGAACAGAAATGGCACATGAAGCATCACGTTCACAATACCCCAATTGTGTAAGACCTCGGGATTACTCCAGGAAGATGAATCCATAACCTTTGGAAAGATATCAAAGCTGGCCCGGAGAATCAGGTGAAAAGCGAGGGTATAAATCCGAGCCATAATATATAATTCGGGCCGTTTCCGGATCACAGGATACAACTCAGCAGCGAGTAGAATACACAAGGAGCTGGCGAAATAGACGGGACTCTCAGCATAGACAAAACAAGCGTTCCAGGAAGTGTAGAGGAGATTCCATGCTGGTGTTGTGTAGGCGATCAGATCACCGGGATGATCCTTTGAGATGGTCCAGTATTTTGGTGCGTATGGGATGGTTGCACAGAGAATAAACCCACACAAGGCATTCCAATAATTACCTAGTGTTACATCCTTTACCGTTGCCTCAAATATATTCAAAAACAGGATTGAGTAGAGAAACCAATAAATCCAATCCTTGCGCAACCCACTCCACAAACCTGCCTTCTTTTCATAGTTCGCTATGCGAGCAAAGCCTACAAATATTGTTGGCAGAATGACGCTCAGGATCTTTACCCAGCGAAACCAGCCTTCCACATTCATTAGCCACAGCGGAAAAGTTAAAAGTGAGGCAATCCAGAAGATGTTGGCAAAGCGATAGTGTTTGCGCATTATATCGATGACAACTATCAATATTATGAAATAAATCGCCATCGAAAACACGGATTGAAGAATTTGCATGGTTTCCCCCTTGCTTGGTTTCAATCAGGATTATTCATTTGAAACTTACATCACAGTTTAAGCTGGATATGATCCCCAATATGATCAGCGTTCATCAAACACGTAATTAAATCAGACACCCCTATTTTTAGCTCCTGATCTACTCCTCTGGGGCGTCTAAACTGACTGAGGTAAAGTCCCGTAAGGAAGATAAAAAATCTTGTGGATTTTTCAAGCTGATGAGCAAAGAATACCCCTTTGTGGTGGGGATGTATACGGCGTGGTCAGAGTTAACAACTGCCAACAAAGCCTTTTCTCCTGAAAATAATTTATACCAACCCACCTTAAATCCCGGTAGACCTATTCCGGCGGTACGTCGCTTGGCTTTCAATTCCTGGTCAACAGATAGATCTGCTAAGCGTGCTTGCGAGACCATGAGATCTGAGATGGGGATGACCCGCCCGAAGATGGGGACTTTTAATGTTAGATCACTTTGGGAGAGTGAAACTGATTGGTTGGCTGATTGAATATATACTTTTAGAAAAACAACCAAAAGCCCCAGGAAGAGGCACAGAACAAGTATTAACAAGCCGTGTGCCAAACCATCTGCTGATGTGATTTCAAAAGTATTAATCATGATGCGACCCTTTCAAATGAGTGAAATATCTGATTAAATGAAAACGTATGCTATTTTGTTTTCGAGAACATTTTGGGATTTGACTCAACGAAATTATCGATCCACCTTTCTAAAAAGGACGTGTTCCCAGCCTTCTTCAAATAGCCATAACCCAACAGGGAGATGACAAACGCCCCCAGGGTATCGACGATAAGATCCCACATGGTGTCCGTTAACCCCGACGGATCATTGAGCATTTCTTTTTGCATGTCAAAACCAAAAAACTGGTCCATGCTGAATTCAAAGATTTCCCAGATAGCCCCAAGCCCGACAGCAAAAAGGAATGCAAAAAAGGCCACGAATCCGGGTCTCATGTGAATGTCGATTTTTTCCTCTTCATTGAGAATGTGAACCAGAAGAAAGCCGATTATTCCCAGTAGTCCACCTGAAGAAGTATGTAGAGCAATATCCCACCACCAATAACGCGTATAGTAGCCATGTATTTCACCCAGAAATAAGGCAGCAAAGACGAAGGCAATAGCCATGAGTTCAAATTCCGGGGGGATAAAGACGACTAATCGTCTCCGTAAGATTAATGGGGCGAGCGTTAGCAGGATAATAGCAGCAGTAATTATGGCAGTAGCCCAGTTTTGACGCCAAACCGAACCAAAAAGTCCCAGTAATAATATGATTTGTAGAACAAAGCTAATACGACGATGCATATGCTTTTTCATGACCCACCCCTTGTAGAATGTTTTAATGTCGACATAGCTTACCACACAGCGGATTGGAACAAAAGTGTGAAGATAGATTTATGATGTAACCAATCTATCGCTACCAGCATTCTTTCACAAGGGGCATTGGTTGCGAACTTTCGGGTTAAGGTTCAGTGCGTTCAACACAAACACACAACCCGCCAAGAGCAGAGCCTTTGTTTGTGAGCCCACCCAACTTCGCTCCACCCGGCACTGTGGCAGAGGCATATAGCTATGGTTAAAGCAAATTCAATATAATGATGTAATATGATATTTGCATAATGCATTATATATATTGCATTATGGTGAGTTTGTCTTACATTTGGCCTCAGATTAAAGGAGTGTCATTGTGGAAACAAAATCAGTAAATCTAAAAATCCGCTCTGCTCGAGCCGCACTGGGCTGGACGCAGCAGGATCTGGCAGATGCGGTACAGGCGACACGGCAGACCATTGGTCTCATCGAAAATGGATTTTATAACCCCAGTCTTAATTTGTGCGTCTCTATCGCAAAAGCATTGGGCAAAACCTTGGATGATCTTTTTTGGGAGGAGCCATATAATGAATCGTAACAAAAAGACGCAAAACATTGATGAAAGAGGAAGAAACGTCATTCAAGGCGTTGCCAGTAAAATGTATTTTCTTACACTGCAAGTCCTGGTATTCGACATGCTCTACCGGCAAATTTTCTTAAACCAAAATTATCGGGATTTTGAAGATATTGCCATAATTGTCACTTTTAATGCCATTGTATTTCTGGTCATCCTATTTGTAAAAGGCGGAATAACCATTCCAAAATTCAAACTGTCAGTAGTTGGTGGCATTTATGGAGCCATATTGCTCCTGGGGTCATTATTGGGACTGGCAATGAGACGTTTTGATACGTGGAATGAGTACTGGCCTTATCTTGGCCGGGTCGGGGGTGTTTCTGCTATTCTTCTTGTGATTTATGGGCTAAGTGCCTGGGCTGGTAACCGGAGGTTGGATAAATTGGCCGACGATGCAATGGAGGAGTAAGATTTACGATTTAATATTTAATGTTTCGGTGTTCTTAAATCAAAAAACCATACATCCTGCGAGAGCAGTGGGGATTACTTAACTGTAGCTGATAAGGCTTCAATGATCCTGGAACAGCCACCCTGCTGCAGATATTCACTGTGATCAGCGATGTTTTCGAATTTTCTGCCTACGATATCGGCGCACTCGAATTCATAATCTGAAGCAGCCAGGAAAGTCTCAACAGTGGCTTCAAACCAGGCTCCGAAGTTTTCGTCCTTCCACAGATCAAGCTCGGGATTGTCGCGTTTCAACTGCATGGCCTTGATCCAGACTGTTGTACCCAGAGCCCCGCAGGCTTCTCCAGACAGGCCTATCCCCCCAGCCAGTCCAGCTGACATGGTTTGATGCTTCTCAGAGGCACCGGTCTGTTTTGCCAGAAGGGCTGTGCAAGACGCGGGTGACGAAGGTGTATTTACAACTTCTGTAGCCAGGCTCTCCTCAATGGCATCAAAGGCCAGGGGAGCGAAATGGCTGGCCATTCTAAAGCAGCCGATACTCCCACCCTTGAGCAGGAAATATTTCACCATATCCATACTGGTGGAGTCCTTGTCTATGCTGGTGATCTCGTGGCAATTGACCTCTCCGCTTTTGTCGCGAAAAACCTCTACCAGCTTCTCTGCCGCCATGAGGGTACGAGTTTGAGCCTCTTCTCCATCACCGATTTGTTGATGGACTCTGGCTCCAGCTGCCAGGGCAGCTCCCCAAACTTGACCACATTGATAGCCATATTGTTTGATGCCCCCTACAAAGGGCAGGGTTGCCTGTTCTTCCAGATCCATGGCATTGTTGAAGGCACGACCCAGCACGTGGATCAGGGCTTCCGCTCAGCCACCTTTGGAAAGAAAGGACCTTGTGGTCTTTAGTGCTTTTTGTAATTCTTTTGGTCTTGACATATTTTCCTATTACCTATTATCAGCAAGAATGGTTGGCAGGGAATATAGGACAATATTTATTTGTCATGTAACTATTAGAAGCTTCAGTACCTGAGTATTAGACGGGTCCATCATAAAGCTATGAAAAACCCCCGATCTAAGTCAGGGGCTTTGAGTTTTCCGTTGATTGATCGTTTTATTTCAGATAAATCATCTTGATCACCCTGGTGTATGGTCCTGAATGCAATCTTGTCAAATAGAGACCTGTAGAAACTGGTTGGCCCGAACCATCAAGTCCATTCCAGATTTGTTGGTACAATCCAGCTTCCTGGTGTTCATTTACCAGTGTGGCAATTAGTTGCCCCCTCATATTATATATCTCCATTGAAACCTCAGCCCTTTCCGGCAAACCATAGCTAATGGTCGTGATGGGATTAAAGGGATTGGGATAGTTTTGATTCAGGGTGTATTCCTCGGGTAAAGCAAGACCATCTACGCCAACATAACGAAAAGCACCAATGAGAAAAATTGACTCACCCCCTGTATGTTCAAAGAGATAATTGGCTTGATCATTCATATTGATGGTAACGCCATGAGCAATATCAATCAGGAAAAAATGGGTTTCATCGGGAATCTCCTCAGAGTCATAGGCCCAACTCAACTCAACTTCGCCAGGAGCTGCGTGGAGACTTAACTGCCAGCTTTCCTGACCATCCATATAAACCGGACTTCGAATATCTCGATTGTAATGAGATCCCAAGACCTCATTCCAATTGGAGTGCACGAAATATGTTGAAACATATGATGGCGATGGTGATGGTGGAGGTTCAGGGAAATCGAATTGGGCATCAAATCCACCTGATGCTTCTGGATGTACTCCAAGCTGGCTGATCATATCTGCATTGCCATTTTGCTGGGCAAAAATGGAGAGATACCATTCTTCCTCACTACGTTCATCTGCCAGAACTTGCCGCAGAGCAGTGTCCTCAAAAAAATCTAAGTGAAAAATCAAACCTTCAACCAATGCGGATATCCAATAGCCACCCCATGGCCTGAGACTATTTTCTGTAAAATATCCAATTCCATCATAACCATAGAGGGTATTGGAGATCCATCCATTTGCTGCTGCTGTGTCAAAATCCAATATTTCACCGGCGTGTTCAATCCTGATGGTCGCCACGGGCTTGGCATAAGAAAATGGATTACCAATTAAATTCCAACCCAGATCAAGGGGACGTGAAAACGAAGTGGTGTCTGCCACTCCACTTATTTGAACCCGCATGCTATCCATGGTCGCCAGCCAATACCCTTCGCCCTGGAGAATTTCAGGTGCCGCGGCATACCCTACACCCGGCTCATATTCATACACATAATAGGGTTGATTTGCGAAAGGACCTAAAAGGCCGTCAGTTGATGTTTCTGCCGTCACAAGCGGTGTGCTGAACAGATGCCAGCCTGGCTCAAATGGTCGATTGAGTTGATCTGCTAGAGATTCTCCGATACTCACCCTGAATTGATTAACCCCTCCAGATTCAGAGTTATATTCATAATACAGTGTCTCGGTCAGATCGTGGATGATGCCATTGCTTATATCCTCAAGTACAAAGGTTAAAACCATTGGAACACCAAGAGAATTGGAAAAATCGAGCTCAATGCTGGTTTGCTGCATGTCTGTTGTGACCTCAAAATCCCAGGAAATAATGTTATTCACCAATTCAACAGCATCCCTGAAATCCGTTGTGAAGTTAGGACCAATAGGGACCCCCCATTCAGGGTGAGGGAAATAGAGTTGCAGGTAGTCAGCAGGCGGTGTAGGTGGTTCAGGAAGATCTACATCCACATCATATCCGACCGTAGCCTGGATCTGGGTTCCAAAAATGTTATTAAGGTCATTTAAACTACCACCCGATACATTTATATCGATTGACCAGGGGTCGTCCTGTTGAAGATCCTGGATATCGTTAAACCATACTGTGGGGCGTATCATGCCAGTCCCATTATATACAAACATGCGAGCACCACGTGATTCCCATATTTGCTGATTCGGTTTTGTGATGACAAATTTATACTCATGAACGCTTTCTGCTTCAAAAGCTGAGAAATCGATAGTCGCAGTATAAATCCCACTGGTTCCAGTTTCATGCATTTGAATTGATGTATCTACGTCCCCGCCATTAAAGGTACTGCTAACACCAATTTGATCCAACGCTGGCTGAAAGCGACCCAGGGCTTCTTGAATAGACATATTTACACTGAATTTTACCGTGTTAGCTGAGCCATTGTGGTAAACATACATGGCGGCACTTTCCCAGCTATTGAAAAAAGTAATATAGGCTGTCTGACCATCAAAGCCAAAGTCAATTCCCCGAGGCTTGAGGCCAAGATCAACCAGAGAATCAGGCATAATAATGCTATCTACCACAGTGTCAGTCGATGGATCAATGGCATAGAAAGCACAATTCATGTAACCAGGGCCAGCAGAATTTCCGACCCAGAGTCTACCGCTGGGGTCCCAGCCTGTAGCTTCAACTTGCAGCCCGGGGAACAGTGTGTCAATGCTGGATGTAAAATCACCATATACACTTCCGTCACTGCTGTTATAGCGCATGATACCATCATCACTTACGAAATTATAAAAATATACTGCACCACCGTCGGGAGATACGGAAATGGTTCTGCAATATCCTTGTAACATTTCTGCAGGTACAACCTCATCAATAAGTTCCCAGTCCTCATCGTATGCCTTAATCGCACCAATTGAGGCGATAACGGGAACCGTGAACATATTTCCATCTTGATCAAAATCAGGCGCCGTTAAACTTTGACCTGTCCAGGGATCCTCAGGATTTTCATTATCAGGGTAGGGCACCAGTTTGTCCATTCCCTCACCAGTCAAATGATTGATGCGGTAGTAGACGCTCCATGAGCCTGCCACAATATTGCCATTGGGGTCAGTTCTTAGCCCTCTATTGGATTGCCAAAGTGTATCAATGACACCATCGACGGTGATGGTTTTGATGGGGGAAAAGGGAGCCTGGCTGCCATCTGGATTAAAAACGTATATGGCACGACAAGGACGTATGCTATCAGGACCAAATTCTACAGCCATTGAATCAGAGTCGTAGTAACTGGTGTACCAAATTTTTCCTTCTCCATCAACGGCTATTCCGTGGCCATAGCTTTGAGGCCAGCCACTATCATCAGGAAAAGCACCTCCGAATTCCCATGTCTCACCTTGACCTGTGAGTGCAAAAATAAAAAGTACGATGATACTACTGATTCGTTTTGTCATGTCATTATTCTCCCCACATTTATTAGTATAATTAATACTATATCTAATCAAACATGATACCAAACGCCGCTACAGTTCAGCATGCTGACGCCCCCACCAGGCTTACATAAGTGACATAAAGGTAGCCCTCTGAACCTGTTAATCAAGGACTGTATGATTTCTGTACTACTTAATAGAGGCAGTAAAAAGACCAGTGACCCTGGAGAACACTTCGATCACTCATGGCTACCTGGCGAGGACTGGTCTGGCGTGCACGCTTTGAATATCGAATACCGAGTATCGAATTTGTCTACGTTCTTTGAACTTCGACCTGGCAAGCAGGGAGTTGCGAGAAAGGCCCTGCTCATTGCGCGGGGTTCTGTGGCTGAAAAGTGACCACTTAAGAAAGCCCCTGAATTTGAGGTCAGGGGTTTTGTGATGATAAAAGGATTCTGAGTTTGGTACAAAGTATCTATTAGAAAGTCACGCAAATGCCCAACCAGCTCTGGCAGGATTCTTAATACCTACTAGTCCAAAAGGCTGGCACATCAAAAACATCAGAAATTATTAAAATATAAAAAAAGAGTTATCAGGGTTTTTGCGTCTATTATTTGACCTGATCGAATCATTTCTTTGACTTCATCCCTGGTGAACACGCGAACCTCGATGACTTCATCATCATCCAGATTCTTCTCGGTTTTTACTAAATTTTCTGCAACGAAGGCATGGATCATTTCAGAGCTGTAATGGGGTGACGAATAACATGCAGCGATCGGGTTCCACTTAAGGGCTTTATACCCTATTTCTTCTTCCAACTCACGTTGGGCACAGTGAAGAGGGTCTTCCCCCACATTGATGGTACCTGCTGGAATCTCCCATAGATAAGTCTGAGCACCATAGCGATATTGATTCACAAGAACGAGTCGATCCGAATCCAGGACAGGTAACATCACACTTATACCAGGATGTTGTATCAATGCGCGCTGGACCTCATGTCCATTCACCCAAATCACCTGATCCTCAAAAAGGTCAAAGCAATAACCCTTGTAAATATTTTTTCTCTTTAAAAGTTTCATCACGTTGACCTTTAATATCTATTGAACACTGACGAGCTGGCATTCAATGATGTGTCTCGAGCTTAATGCATGTATACTTGCCAGACCACGTGTATGATCATTGGATCAAGGGGCTCATTGTCTGCTTCAGCGGTTTTGAATGTGGCCACCAGTTTAAAAAGTGAGTCCTTCCAGTGATCTGGATCGGGTGAATAGGTGGCTGCCAGAAGGATATTCCCAAATCCATCTTTATCTACATCAACATTTTTATCCCAGCTCTGATAACCTGCACCCAACTCAATTTTCTTTGAAAGCATATAAAAACCACCCAATCCCCACCCCAGGGAAATATCATCTTGAGCATTATTATGATTCACAACCCTGGCAAAATCAAACTTAGATCTAAATTTGCCTTTTGTATAATCCGATGGTTTGAAATAGAAAAATCCAGTGGCAGACGATACGTTAATACGGTCTTCATTGGGCAATCCATAGTGTAAACCAACATTGATGCCATTGCTCAACTTTGTTGAAATGGCAAAATCCAACTGCGGTATAGGGCCAGTATCTTCATCAGAGTTACTGGATTTAGTACCATATGGAAGGAGGTTTAGAGAATTATCACCATTTTGGGCCATGACTTGATAGTTGAAACGATTAATTTTTCCACTAATAGCCATTCCGAATGTCCGATAATCTGAACGCCCAACGGCTGATGCCCAGTTTCTCCCAACAATTGAACGTTCAGCAAAATCAATAGCTGTATGCGACGTATTGCCACCAGCTTGACTACCAGCACCCACAAAACGACCCATCCGTACCGTCAAATTATCTGAAAATTTATAGTCAATTTGGGCATCCAACACATAGGATAAAACCGCATCATATTGGACAAATGCAGAGACTTGACCTTTGGTCATTTTGCCACGAAGACGCGCCCTGCGGATACCGTTCCCAAGCTGAGTGGTTGATTCATCCAATACAAGAGCTGATGAGTCCGAGTTTAATTCATATTTATCATACGTTGTATATGTAGCCCAGGATTGAATCGTAAACTGGAAGGCGGGCTGGGCGACGAGTGTCTCCACCAGACCCAGGCTCAAACAGAATACACTAATCAGTATGCTTACTTTTCTCAATTAACTAAGTCCTTTGCTCGCTTAAGTTCATGTTTCCAGACGAATATCATCATACCGGCTGCCATAAGAGCTCCTAAAATCCAAAAATAAAAGGCGGCATCCCAACTGAAATTATCGATGAGAAAACCAGTTCCAAC